>JBLYYV010000314.1:0-5469 GCA_048550095.1 Gammaproteobacteria bacterium | reverse complement strand
TGGCCAGGGAGGTCACACCCCGGTCGGTTTTCTGGCACGTTTCCAGCGAACCGGGGCCGACGGTGGCGGCAGCGACGTTGCCATCCCAGGGACGCCGCCTGTGAGTCTGGCCGAGCCGGGCACGTTGCTGATGTTCGGTGTTGGTTTGATGGGGGTCGGATACTTCAGACGTCGCCGCGCTATTTGAATCTGCGCTAAACAAAAAAACCCGCTCTTCGGCGGGTTTTTTTCTTTTCGAAAAACGTTCTGCGTTATTGCTCTTTGCCGCTCGCGTATGGCGGCAATGGGCCGAGGTGGATGCCGCTGTCTACGATCAACGTCTCCCCGGTGATCAGTCGAGAGCCGGCGCCGACCAGGAACCACACCAGTGTCTCGGCGATGTCGTCGGCCGTCGCCACTTCTTTAAGCGGTAACGATTCCGCAGTCGTCTCGAGCATCTTCTCGTAGTCATCGTCGCCGAGGCCGCCCTTCAGCCAGCGCGTCTGGATCATGCCCGGCACGACCGCGTTGATGCGAATCTCGGGTCCCAGTACGTGAGCCAGTGATTTGGTCATGAGGTTCAAAGCCGCCTTCGACGCCGCATACGGAATCGAGGATGCAATACCGGTGACGCCGCCGATCGACGAGTCATTCACGATCGCGCCCTTGCCGAGCTTGCGCATGTGCGGCTCGACCGCGCGGATCATCTGGTACGCGCCGACGACGTTGACGGCATAAATGTTCAGGAAGTCGTCCTTGTTGACGCCGTCGAAATTCGGGTATGGATTGAATTTCGTACGCGCCGCGTTATTGATCAGGAAGTCGATCCGGCCCCATTCGTCGATGGCGGCCTGCGCCATCCGCTTGCAGTCGGCATCCTCGGAGACATCCGCCTGAACGGTGATGGCTTCGGCGCCCTTGCTGCGGCAGATCTCAGCCGTTTCTTCGGCTTCGTCCTTGCTGCGCGTGTAGTTGATGACGACGTTGCAGCCGCGTTGCGCGAGGATGATGGCGGCCGATGCGCCGACGCCCGTCGCGGATCCGGTGACGATGGCTACCTTGCCCTTGATATCGGTATCAGACATTTGTTCTTTCCTGTGCAAGTCGGCTTGCGCCGAACTGTGGCCGGGCCGGGCGGCCCGCGCCTCGATTTGGCGGCCGATTATAGCGCTCCGCGCGGGTATTGGTGTGCTATCTTTTGTTGCCCGCGCCAGGCGGGAGCAAAGTGACAAAAATCAATAGCAGGGGAGAGAACTGCATGCCGTACAAGGATATGCGCGAATTTCTGGATGTGTTGCGGAAGGACGGCCAGCTCAAGGACTGCGACGTGCCGATCAAGGCCGCTCACGGCGACAACGAATTGCAGGCGCTGATGCGGCTGCTGTGCCAGAACGATGGCCCTGCTCTGATGCTGAACAACCTGGAGGGCTACAACACGCCCGACATCCCGGTCATCTTCAACCCGTTCGGCACTCGCGAGCGGACCGGCATGATGATCGACGAGCGCGATCCACTCGAGAGCAAGAAAAAACATGCGCGCGTGCTCGGCGACCCCGCGTCGTGGATCGATCCGGTCGTCGTCGATCGCGACGAGGCTCCCTGCAAGGACGTCGTCATCAACAAGGATGACATTTCTCTCGACAAACAACTGCCGCATCTCTGGTTCGGCAAGGAAGCCGCGTCATACGTCACTGGGGCCGTCGGTATCACGCACGATCCCGAGACCGGTTTGCGCAATGTCGGCTGTTACCGCATGAGCCAGCTCTGGAATGCGGTGCACCCGATGGGCGAGGAATACCCCGAAGAGCAACAGAAGAAACAGCTGTCGGTATTCGCCTTCTGGAATCCACCGATGAGCCAGATCGGACTGCACCTCGCGAAAGCGACCGCCATGGGCAAGCGGCTCGAGGTCGCGTTCGCCTGCCAGTGCGATCCTGCCATTCACCTGGCCGGCGGCACCGGCCTGCCGTTCGGCCAGGACGAGTTCAAGTTTGCGGGCGGCCTGCGCGGCGCGCCCGTGGAACTGGTGAAGGCGGAGACCGTGGATATCGACGTGCCGGCCACGGCGGAATTCATTATCGAGGGCGTGTTCATCCCCGAGTCGGAGACGACGATCGGCAATCATTCCAACCCGGTTGGCTACTACGATGCGATCCAGGTGTTCCCGCGCTTCGAGGTCACGGCGATTACCCATCGCAAGAATCCGCTCTGGTACGCGACGATGGAAATGATTCCGCCGTTCGATCACAACTACCAGGCGCTGATGCCGGTCGAGACCGAAGTGCTGGCCGACCTGCAGGGCAAGCTGCCGCAGGTACAGGACGTGGTCGTCACACCCAACATGACCTATATCGTCCAGCTCAATGTCGACGGCGCCGGCAAGCCGCACGCCGAGTTCGGCAAGCATATTCTGCATGCGGTCTGGGGCGCGTCAGGCCGCTGGGGGCGCACGGCAAAAATCGTGATTGTCGTCGGCCCGGACGTGGATCCTTACGACATGGATTCGATCGAGTGGGCCATCGCGACGCGCGTGCAGCCTGCAACGGATACGATCATCAATGAATCAGGCCAGGCCTTCGTGCTCGATCCGTCGGCACCCAAGGGGCACCATGGTTTCCCGGTGGTGGGTTCGCAGATCGGCATCGACGCGACGATGAAAGTGCCGGAGCGGTTCGAGAGCTACCAGGAAGTCAGTCAGCCGACAGCCGAGGAAGTCGCGTCGATTGCGGACAAGCTGAAGGGCTTGCTGGGCTGACGCACGGGTTGTCGAAATTGTGGTCGAACCGCACACCTGCGCCACGCTAGGACCTCGATCATGAAATTGCGGTTTGACCCGATTTTTCGATGAGCCGCACCCTTGCACAAAAAATCATCGGCCGTGCCGCCGGCCGCGCCGACGTCGTTCCCGGCGAAATCGTCACGTGCAATGTCGACCTCGCGCTGCTGCTCGATTCGGGCGGGCCGCGGCGCATCTGGCCGCGGCTGAAGGCGCTCGGCGTCGGCGTCTGGGATCCCGACAAGATCGTGCTGTGCACGGATCACTTCACGCCCGCCGTTGATGCGGCATCGGCGGCCATCCTGAAACTGACGCGCGAGTTCGCTGCGGAATTCGGCATCTCCCGGTTTTTCGACATGCAGGGCATCGGCCACGTCGTGCTGGCCGAGCAAGGTTTTCTGCAGCCCGGCATGTTTGCCTGCGGCGGCGATTCTCATTCGACCAACGGCGGCGCGTTCGGCTGCTACATGAGCGGCTTCGGCGCGATCGAGATGACGGGCGTCGTCGTCACGGGTGAAATCTGGATGCCGGTGCCGGAGACGATTCGGGTCCACTGGTCGGGCGCGTTCAGTCGGGGCGTCGCCGCCAAAGACATCATGCTGTTCCTGTGCCGCAAACTCGGCATCGAGAATGCGGGGCGCGCCATCGAATACGGCGGCGACACGGTCAGCGCCATGTCGATGAGCGAGCGTGCGGTGCTGACGAACATGGCTGCGGAGCTCGGCGCCGAGACGGGCATCGTTGCCGCTGACGAGACCACCCTGGATGCGATTCGCGGGGCCGGGGCGGAACCCGCGGCAGATGCGCTCAAATGGCACGGCGACGACGATGCGGACTACGCAGCGATTCACGAGTTCAATGCGGCTGCGCTCGAACCGCACATCGCGGCACCCCATTCGCCGGCGAACTCGGCGAGTGTCGGCGCGTTCAATGATATCGCCATCGATCAGGCGTACATCGGCGCCTGCGTGGGCGCAAAGCTCACCGATCTGCGGATGGTTGCCGAGGTATTGCGCGACCGGAAAGTCGCGCGTGGAACGCGCCTGCTGATCGCGCCCGCCTCGAATCGGGTCATCGCGGAGGCGACCGCCGACGGCACGCTGCAGGTGCTGACGGACGCCGGTGCCTACCTGCTGCCGACCGGCTGTGGCGCGTGTGCGGCGCTCGGCGCCGGCATTCTCGCCGAAGACGAGGTCTGCATCTCCTCGACGAACCGTAATTTCAGGGGCCGCATGGGCGCGAATTCCGCGCAGGTCTATCTCGGTTCGCCGTACTCTGTCGCCGCGGCGGCCGTGGCTGGGCGCATCGCCGACCCGCGCGAGTTCCTGGCATGACGATCACGACCCTGCAAGGCCGCGCATGGGTATTCGGCGATGGCGTCAACACCGACGTCATGGCGCCCGGTCTGTATTTCAAGGACAGCATGGACGTCATGGCGCGACACTGCATGGAGGCGATCGACCCGACTTTCGCCGCGGGCGTCCGCCCGGGCGACATCGTCGTCGGCGGGCGCAATTTCGGCGTGGGCTCGGCTCGCGAACAGGCTCCGATGGCGCTGCAGCACCTCGGTGTCGGCGCGATCCTGGCGCAGTCGTTCGGGCGTATTTTCTACCGCAACGCGCTGAACTTCGGTATTCCGGTGCTGGTGTTCCCCGAGGCCGCCGAGACAACGGCGGGGGATGAGCTGCGGCTGGATCCGGTCACCGGGGTGGTCGAGAATCTGACGGCGGGACGCGACTACCGGGTCGCCGGGCTGCCCGGGCATCTGATGGAAATGGTCGGCGCCGGTGGCCTGATGCCGTGGCTCGAGCAACGAATTGCAAGGGGAGAGATCTGAATGTCGCACGCGTCGAGACTTCGTGAACTGCTGGCTGGGCCCACGTTCATCGCGCCCGGCTGCTACGACGGCCTGACTGCGCTGCAGATTCAACAGGCCGGGTTCGACTGCGCCTACCTGAGCGGTGCGAGCGTCGCGTTCACCCGTCTCGGTCGGCCGGACATCGGTCTGACGACGATGACGGAAGTTGCAAACGTTATCAGCAATATTCGAGAACGTATTGATATTCCATTAATTGTTGATGGTGATACTGGGTTTGGCAACGCGCTGAATACGCAGCGAACGATCCGCCTGTTCGAGCGGATGGGCGCGTCCGCCATCCAGCTAGAAGACCAGACCTTGCCGAAGCGCTGCGGGCATCTCGAAGGCAAGACGCTCGTCTCGACCGCCGAAATGCTCGGCAAGATCCGCGCGGCGCAGGATGCGCGACTGGACGAGAATACTGTCATCGTCGCGCGGACCGATGCGATCTCGGTCAGCGGCCTGGACGAAGCCCTGGATCGCGGCGCCGCGTACGCCGACGCTGGCGCCGACGTCGTGTTCGTCGAGTCGCCGCTGGACGATGCGCAACTCAAGGTCGTCGGTGAGACCCTCGGCACCCGCGTGCCGCTGCTCGCCAATATGGTCGAGGGCGGCAAGACGCCGCTGCACAGCGCCGAAGAACTGGGGGCGTTCGGCTTCCGCGTCGTGATTTTCCCGGGCGCCATGCTGCGCGTCCATACGCGCGCCGCCGCGATGTACCTCGAGACCCTGAAACAGGACGGCACGACCGCCGGGATGCTCGACCGGATGTTCGATTTCAAGGCCGTCAATTCGATCATCGGCACCGACGAGCTGCTGGCAACGGGCAAGAAGTACGGCGACTGAAACGCAGCCG
>JBLYYV010000313.1:0-3485 GCA_048550095.1 Gammaproteobacteria bacterium | reverse complement strand
GCCCAGCAGGTCAAACGCGTACAAAAGCTGGATAACGATTCCGGGGCTCCGTTTCATAACATACTCGTGGTGTCGCTCTTCTCGGACTTCGGGGCGCGCAGGACGCTGGAGAAGCGGATCGTCAGCCTGCTTGCGGAACGCGGCACCGAGGCCGTGGCGAGCACGTCGATGATGGATACGAAGACGCCGCTGACAAAATCCACCTTCATCGACATGATCGACAACATCGGCGCCGATTCTCTGCTCGTCTCGCAAATCATTGACGCAGAAAGCGATATCGCGGCGAAGGATGCGAGTCCCGAGACCACCGTCAACGTGAGGCCGACGTATTATTTCAACGTCTGGGATGTCCAGGTGACGGAATACGTGGAGCCGCAGTTCGTCGTCATGAAAGCCGAAGTGCTGATCGCGACGCAAATGCTCTCGGTCGCGAAAGAGGACACGGTTTGGGGCATCGAAGCGAAGATCAAATACAAGCAGGAGATCAGCGAACCGCGTCCCTACGGCGCATTCGACGATGCGGCTGAGTCGATCGTCAAGCATCTGGCCAGGGATAAGCTGATCGCCAGGAAGTAGCCGCGACCAGGCTTCGAGCCCCGGGCCGCGGACTCCGGATCATCGAGATAAAGCGCTGCTACACTTTGGTACAACCGATCTCGAACGCACCGTGGAGTCAGCGTGAACATTCGACTCGCCGACGCTGCCGACCTGCCGGCAGTCGTCGACATCTACAACGAGGCCATTGCCGACCGTAACGCGACGGCTGATCTCTCGCCGGTGTCGGTCGAGGGGCGCGCGGCGTGGTTGAGCGAACACCCACCCGACACCTATCCCGTATTCGTGGCGGAGCGTGGCGGTGGCGTCGTCGGCTGGTGCAGCCTGAGCCCGTATCGCCCCGGCCGCATGGCGCTCAGGCATACGGCGGAGATCAGTTACTACATCGCCCGCGCGTCGCGCGGCACCGGGGTGGGTTCGGCCCTGATCGCCCATGCAATCGAGCGATGCCCGGAACTCGGTCTCAAGACGCTGTTCGCCATCGTGCTCGATATCAATCCTGCCAGCCCCAGTATTCTCGGCAAGTTCGGTTTCGAGGAGTGGGGTCGGCTGCCGGGCGTCGCGGATTTCGACGGCGTCGAGTGCGGACACCTGTACTATGGCCTGCGCGTGGTGCCGGCCCGAAAAGGCGGTTGAAGACTCGCCACGACGGCCGCAGAGCTGTCGACGTTCGTCGTGTCGTTGCCCGCATGTACTTAGCGCTGCGGGTCGCGTATGGTAAAGAGTATCGTACCGTTATCAGAGCCTGTAGGTTCGCATAGCCCATATCCTTCCCTGGCGGCCGCTCGCTTTTTCGCGCCGCTTACTTCTTCGCTCTGTTTCATGGGGCATGAGTCATAGGTCGTGGGTCATAACCTTCATATCGGAAATTTTTCTGCTGCGGTGATAGAAACCGACCTGCTGGGTTTGTTCAACAAGACCAGCGGATTATGAGTAATTGAATTTGCGCGGCCGTCGGTCGCCGATATGGAGTTAGTCGATGGCGAGACGCAGTCCACAGTCCCATGCCAAACGGGAACGCGAGTTGGCAAAGGCGAAGAAACGCCAGGATAAGATTGCGCGCCGCGAGCAGCGCAAGGCGGATCGCGAGCAAGGCGCGGACACCCCGGCCGATGAAGCTCCGAGTGTGGAGCCGAACGATACGCAAGCCGATGACCAGCGTCCGTCTTAGCCGTTCCGCCGACACGATTTGCACGGGCAAACAGGTTCTCCGTTAATGACTCCAGCATATAAGCACCATTTTTCCACCAAGATGGTCGTGCGAAACCTCGCGCCCGACACGACCGTCGAAAAACTCAATTTCATGTTCGCTGAATATGGCGCCGTGCACTCCGTCAAATTGAGGACGGACGTCATGACCGGTCGCTGCGGCGGCGTCGCCTATGTCACTGTGGACGAGCAGGTCACCGGTTCCGCCCAGAACGCGCTGGATGGCAGCCACCAGGAGGGTCGCGTCATTCGGGTCAGCATCGAGCAGAAGTCGGGGCGCACCGCCGGACGTCGCAACCCCAAGGCCGCCAGCTAGATTACGTCTCCGTCCGACCGGCTCTGCCGGATCGTTGTCCTGGCGCTTAGCTCGCCGGGCCACGTGCCCGCCGGCGCCGCGCGGCACCCATCAGGGATTCGCTTTCGCGCCGCTGCCGGCGTTAACATAAGTACTTATCCATTGATCGGATGAGCGGGGCGATACGATGCCGTTGGGGCAGGGTAGCCGACGATGAAGAGGGTCGCTGGAGTCGATATCGAAAGCGGCCGGACAGATTTCCTGGTCATGTCTGTCCGTTCGATCTGGTTACTCGCCGTGGCATTAATCACTCTGCTGCCGGTCGGCTGCGGCGATGACCCTGGCGACGACGACACGCCGATCGCGCTGCGCGTTGGGTTGATTCCAGATCGACCGGTTGATGCGATTGAGCGGGTCTTCCGACCGTTGCTCGACTATATCGCCGCGGAGACGGGATTCGCGATCGAACTGGTGCTGCCCGCGACCTACGAAGAGACACTCGAATTGCTTGGCAATGGCGATCTGGACATGGTGCGCCTCGGCGGCTTTTCTTACGTTGTCGCGCGGCAAAAATTCGGGGCCGAGGCGCTCGTCACACGCGACGTCGATCTGATGTTTCGCAGCGTCATCATCGCGCATCAGGATTTGGGAGCTGACGACCTGCTGTCGCTGCGTGGCCGGTCGCTGCAGTTCGGCGCCGGTTACTCGACCTCCGGGCACGTGATGCCCCGGATATTCATGGAGGGTGCGGGGATCGTCCCGGAGGAGTTCTTCAGCACGGTGAAGTACGGGCGTAATCATATCGATACGGTTCAGGCCGTACTGGCCCGGGAAATCGATGCGGGCGCCGTCAACTCAGTGATCCTCGAGCGCGCGTTGCGCGACGATGAGGAAATGAAGAACGCCCTGCGGATCGTCTGGACCTCGCCTCGCTATGCGAACTATGTGTGGGCGACCCGCGCGGGTATGGAGATAACGAAGTCGCATGCGATACGTGGAGCGTTTCTGTCGCTGAGCCGGTTAAACGAAACGGACAAAGTGATTCTCGATCGCGTCGGCGCCGCGGGCTACCTGCCCGCACAGCAGAAAAATTACGACATGCTGACAGCGTATGTCGAGGCCCTGGAGCTCGACGCGCAATGACGATACTCGGCAACGACGTGGTTGATGCCGGTCGCAAGGTTCTCCGGTCCTTTTACTTTCTGGTTGCGCTGGTCGTCTTGATCATCGGCGCTGCGTTGCATGGGGCCGATAATTTGTGGTCGCAACTCGAAAGCGTCTATAAGCGGCAGACTCTTTACCATCAACCGACCGCTAATCTCGCTGCCAGCATGGAGATGGATATCGAGCGGTTCCTGCTGGAAAACTCGCTGGGTGACGTGGAGGAAGGCGGAGCATCGATCGGCAACATGCGCATGAGCGCTTT
>JBLYYV010000312.1:0-11143 GCA_048550095.1 Gammaproteobacteria bacterium | reverse complement strand
TCGGTTCGAGCTGGTGCCGCAATCGGCGTTGGACATCGAAGGCGCCGAGGAGACCGGAGCGACGTTCGAGGAAAATGCCCTGCTCAAGGCGCGGAATGCCGCAGCCCTGGCCGGACTGCCGGCGATCGCTGACGATTCGGGACTCGAGGTCGACGCGCTCGGAGGTGCGCCGGGGGTCAGGTCCGCCCGCTATGCCGGAGAAGACGGCGACGACCAGGCGAACAATGACAAGTTGCTGCGGGCGCTTGCCGGCGTCGCCGGGGAGCAGCGACGCGCCCGGTTCAGGGCGGTCGTCGTCTATGTGGACAGCGCCGAGGATCCGCGACCGCTGGTCGCCGAGGGTGCGTGGGAGGGCTTCATCGCACACGAGCCGCGGGGCTCAAACGGATTTGGCTACGACCCGCTGTTCTTCGACGGCACGGCGCAACGAACGTCCGCGGAACTCAACCCGGAAGTAAAGAACGAGCGCAGTCACCGTGGCAAGGCGGTAAGGCGATTGCGGGAGTTGCTCAACTCGCGTTGAACCCGAAGTTTGCCGTATTGCAGCGTGGTTTATGCACAACGCGTGTCGAATGACCAAATTTCATGGAGATATGGTGCCTTTCATCAGGAGGAATGATCGGAAGGCTCTGTAACTTTCTGTTTTTAAAGCAAGATAACGAAATGGTTAAATCTTGCGCAGATTTCCATTTTTTCCAACGCTGTCAGTCGTTAGCCTGTGGATTGCGCGGTTCATCCACAGAGTTATCCACAGGAATTGTGGATAACGCGGCGACTTGCCACGGGCGTCGGCAAGCGCTATTCTTCCGCGCCCGCCAAGCCGGGGATAATTGAATCAGCGTCCCGCGCGACAGCGGGAACGGCCGCAAGAATTTTTGCTGCGCAACCGTCTGCGATGCGTAAGCGACCCAACGACCAGGTATCGACGCCATGAAGCCCGAAATTCATCCTCAGTACAACGAGATCAAGGTTATCTGCAGCTGCGGTAACGAATTCCAGACGAAGTCGACGTTGTCGGACGAACTGCACATCGACGTCTGCTCGGCGTGCCACCCTTTCTATACGGGAACCCAGAAGATCGTCGATACGGCCGGCCGCGTGGACAAGTTCCGCCGCAAGTACGGCATGAGCTGAGGCCCGGGAGACGCAGTTTCAGGTCGGTCCGTCGGTTCCAAATACCGGAATAAACCTTTACGTCGCGCGGATTTGGCGTTGACTGTGCGCCGGTTTGTGCACTGCACGCGCCGGTCCACTATAATACGTGCCCCCCTTATCCTCCGGATGACGTCTGCGGGACAGCTTCGCGCCGCCTGTGGGTCATCCAGCGGCGGTCATGCGCTGGCCGCCCGGGTTCAGGCGAACACGCGAACGAGCGACGCGGAAGTTGGGGCAGTGTTGTGTCAGATGGGAGCCGGATTGAAATATGAGTGACAAGACCTATACGTTGCAGGATTCCGAGTCGGGCAAGAGTATTGAGCTGCCAGCTCGATCAGGCACAGTCGGTCCAGACGTTTTCGACATTCGATCCCTGTACGGAGAGACGGGTTCTTTCACCTACGATCCCGGTTACGCATCGACGGCAAGCTGTGCCAGTGCGATCACCTACATCGACGGCGCGAAGGGCCTGCTGATGTACCGCGGCTACCCGGTCGAGCAGCTGGCGGAGAAGAGCTCGTTCCTCGAAGTCTGCTATCTGCTGCTCTACGGAGAACTGCCGAGCGCCCCTCAGCTCGCCGAGTTCGACCAGACGATCCGCACCCACACGATGATCAACGAAACCATGTTGCGATTGTTCGACGGGTTTCATCACGATGCGCACCCGATGGCCATGGTCTCTGGGGTCGTCGGTTCGGCGTCCGCTTTCTATCACGATACGACGGACATCTATGACCCGCGTCACCGCGACATCTTCGCTCACCGGATTATCGCCAAGATTCCAACGATTGCGGCGGCCGCTTACAAGCACTCGATGGGGCAGCCGTTCATTTATCCCCGCAATGACCTGAACTATGCGGAGAATCTACTGCATATGTTCTTCGCCGTGCCCGCAGCGGACTACGAGGTGGACCCGATCGCTGCCGAGGTCATCGACCTCTTGTTCATCCTGCACGCTGATCACGAGCAGAACTGCAGCACGTCGACGGTCAGAATGGCCGGCAGCTCCGGCGCGAACCCGTATTCAGCGATCGCTGCGGGTATTGCCGCGCTGTGGGGGCCGGCGCACGGTGGTGCGAACGAGGCCGTGCTGAACATGCTCGAGGAGATCGGCTCGGTCGATCGAATCGAGAAGTACGTCGCTAAGGCCAAGGACAAGGACGACCCGTTCCGCCTGATGGGCTTCGGTCACCGCGTCTACAAGAATCACGATCCGCGCGCGACGATCATTCGCGGTGCGGCTCACAAGGTTCTGAACAATCTCGGTCAGGTCAATTCGCCCCTGTTCGAGCTCGCGCTGAAACTCGAAGAGATTGCGCTGAGGGATGAATACTTCATCGAGAAGAAGCTCTACCCGAACGTCGATTTCTATTCGGGCATCATCTATCGGGCGCTCGGCTTGCCGACCTCGATGTTCACGGTGATGTTTGCGATTGCCAGGACCGTCGGCTGGGTATCGCACTGGCGCGAGATGATCGTCGATCCGGACGGCCGCATCGGCCGGCCGCGGCAGCTATATACCGGGCCGAAGGCCCGCGATTACGTCGACGTCGCCGACCGCTGAGCCAACCCGCCGCTGAATCAAAGACCGCTGGTTTCAGATACCAGTGCTTCGACGTCCCTGATCGATCCGCGCTGCATCGGACGGCCGGTGACCGGGCTTAGCGGCGTCCGGCGGCGCTGCTTTTCGGTAAACACCGTGGCGGCGTATTCAAATTCTTCTTCGACGAACCGGAATCCCGGGAAAGTTTCACCCTGGCGCAACTTGAACTGATGCCGGAATTGCGTCGCCCGATGACGAATTCCGAGCGCGTCGAGTGTCGATCCAACGGCCTCCGGTGAATCACTGAAGACATGCAGGTCGATGGTCGAATGCTGGGTGGCATTGCCGCTCAGAACCGCGCCGACGAGTCGCGCGTTAAAGGCCCGCAGTGAGTGCATGACCGACAGCGCGGCTTCGCGTAACTCCCGAACGTGATGATGATGAGAGTCGCCGCGGAAGATTCGATTGCGCTCGGCCAGCGCCTGTTCGATCTCGCCATTGCTCGGCAGCGGGCCGACGGATCTTAGTCCGAGTCGCTCGACTGCCTTCTCCTTCGCCGCCCGAAAATCGGTCAGCCCCTGCTCCTGGATCAGCCGCGCGGCTTCGTTGGCGATACTTGCGCGTCGATTGTCTGGTCGATGCCTGTCATGCCTGCTCAAAAGATTTCCTCTTCGTCGTCGGCAGTCGCGAATTCGCCGGGAATGAACATCGAGCCACTCTCGCTCGCGTCGATTTCAGGGACCTGGCCTTCGCGGAACAGCTCGAAGATAGCACCCTGGTACCCGGCTGGTGCCACGAGTCCGGATTCCGGCACGATGCGCGCGGTAATGATGCCACTCGGCCTCGCTAGCGTGGCGTCCTTCGTGCCGGCGAGTGCGGTCGCCATGAATTCTTTCCATACAGGCAATGCTGTCCGGCCGCCCTCCTCGCCAGCACCGAGCGATCGGTCCTGATCGAATCCGACCCAGGCGGTCGCGACGATGTCCCCGTTGAAGCCGCTGAACCAGGCATCCCGGCGGTCGTTCGACGTGCCCGTCTTGCCGGCGATATCCGCACGGCCCAGTTCGCGTGCACGTCGACCCGTGCCGCGTTGAATCACGTCGCGCATCATGTCGTACACGAGGTAAGCGTTTTCGGCCGTGATCACGCGCGGCGCCTGGTTGACCGCGGCGCCGACGAAGTATGGCGCTTCTTCCGCAGTTGGCCGCCACGCCAGGCCATGCTGAACCATCGCGTCGAAATCCCGGTACCTCGGCACCTCGTCGACTATTCGTTGCGGTGCGAGCATCAGTTCTTCGGTCGCTGACGGGTCATCGAAGCGCAACGCATCGTCGGTCGCGACTTCCACAGGAATATCGTCCGTCTCCCGCTGCGGTCCGACGCCTTCGAGCCAACGAACTCCGCAGTCGCGGCATACGATCTTCGGATTCGCTTCCAGCAATATCTGATTGTCGGCGTCGAGAACGCGTTCGACGAGGTAGTGCTCGATGCGATGACCGCCGCTCGCGAACGTGGCGTACCCGGTGGCGATATCCCATGGCGATGCGCCGCCGCTGCCGAGCGCCAGCGACAGGTCCCGCGGGAGCGCGCTGTCCGGCAGGCCGAACGGCGCGATATGATCGATCGCCGGACCCAGGCCGGTGCCGCGCAAGATGCGGACGGATACGAGATTCAGCGACTTGACCAGCGCTTCGCGGAGCCGCGTCGGGCCGTGGAACTTGCGTGAGTAGTTCTCGGGGCGCCACGCGGTCTCGAGAGCCGCATCATCGAACACCACCGGTGCGTCATTGACCAGCGTCGCCGTTGTGAAGCCGTTCTCCAGTGCCGCCGAATAGATGAACGGTTTGAAGGACGATCCGGGTTGGCGGCGTGTCTGCACGGCTCGATTGAACTTGCTCGCGTAAAAATCGAATCCGCCCGTCAGCGCGACGGTTGCGCCGTCGAGCGGGTCGAGGGCGACGAACGCACCCTGGACCTGCGGCATCTGCGCCAGCTGCCAGCCCTTGTCGGCGACGTACACCACGTATACAAGGTCACCGGCCGCGAGCATCTCGCTGATGCCTTCCGGTGCGCCGCCGATGATGTCGTCATTGATGTAACGGCGCCATTTGATGTTGTCCCATGGGACCGTGACGCGCCCGATGTCGCGGATGTACAGGTCGGCCGAATCGTCTTCACCGGTCGCCAGCACGACGGCTATATACAAGTCCTGTCGGGACGGATAGACGCTCAGCATTTTCCCGAGCGCCACGTCAGGCAATTCGACCGGCGCCTCCACAAGGCCATCGACCTGGAGATCGAGCAGCGCGTCCGAATCTTCCGTCAGGCCGCTCGCCGCGACGGCGTCCTCGCGTAATTGCCGGTTCGTCTCGCTGATCAGCTCGTCGAGCGTGCCCCTGGCCACGGGACCGCGAAAGCCGTGACGGCGATCGTACTGAAGCAATGCGGTGCGCAGCGCCTTTTGCGCCGCCCTCTGCAGACGAGCGTCGATCGTCGTGATGACCTTATAGCCGGCGGTGTACGCTTCGAGTCCGAACCGTCGAACCATTTCCGCTCTGACCATCTCGGTGACATAGGGTGCCTCGAGTTCGACCTTGGGGCCATACAGGTGCGATTCCACCGGCAGCGACAGCGCGTCTTCGTAGGTGGGTTCGTCGATGAAGTCCAGTTCAAACATTCGACGCAACACATACGCACGGCGTTCCGTCGCGCGGTCCACGTTAGAAACCGGATTGAGCGTCGATGGCGCTTTCGGTAATCCGGCAATCGTCGCCGCCTCGGCTACCGTCAGCTCCTGCAGCGACTTACCGAAATAGACTTCGGCCGCTGCCCCGACGCCGTATGATCGTTGCCCGAGGAAAATCTTGTTCAGATACAGCGACAGGATTTCCTCTTTGGAAAATTCATTCTCGATCTGCACGGCCAGGATCAACTCCTTGGCCTTGCGAATAAACGAGCGCTCGCGTGTCAGGAAGTAGACGCGGGCGAGTTGCTGCGTGATCGTACTGCCGCCCTGGCTGCGGGACCCGGTCATCAGCAGGTTGATCGCGGCGCGGGTGATGCCCTGGTAGTCGAAGCCGGGATGCTCGAAGAATCGATCGTCTTCGGCCGCCAGGAATGCGCTGATCACGATTGGCGGGACGTCTTCATAACGCACGGGGGTGCGGCGCTTCTCGCCGATCTGCGCCATCAATCGGCCGTCGCGCGAAAACACGCGCAACGGCGTCTGTAACTCGACTTCGCGCAGCGTTTGCGCGGACGGCAGGCTCGGCGACAGGTAATAGTAGGCGCCGGCGATGATCGCCAGCACAATAATGATTGCCGTCGCGACCAATCCGGCGAAAATGGCTAATAATCTGGTCATCAGGTTAGACAGTTTGCGGTGCGGCGCACTCTAACAATATCCATGTCCTAAAAGCGAAGAGAATCCCTTGCTAACAGGGGTTCGATTATGCATATTAGCCGCGGTTTATGGGCAAACTCATCGAAAGATGAGGACGCAAAGCCACCGGTCTACGGGACTCCGGGAGCTGCGACGGCAATTGTATCGGCCAATCGCGAGCATGGTTGACCTAGGATAGCGGGGCTGCCGAGTGTAGGGGCGCGAAGGTCCCATGCAGTCGATTTCTATCCGCTTCCCCGCAGTTTCCTGCAATTTCCCTTATTCCGAGGCATCCGGCGCATTGTGATCGAGCCGGTCGGATTGAAAAAGTGTGAAATAGGTTGATTTGCTTTATATCCTGATCGATATATAGTTAAATCAGGTATCTCAGGTGCTTAGCGATATTGCTATCGCAAGCTACGGACTTAGAAGGGAAAAAATGTGCTTTTGGGGTCGCGTTCTAAGCCGCTGATCGGGCTCGATATAACTACGTCCTCGATCAAGCTCCTGGAGTTGGCACAGGTGGGCAAGGGCTATCGTGCTGAGTGTTACTCAGCCGAGGCTACGCCGCCGAATTCCATCAATGAAAAAACTATCGTCGACGCTGATGCGGTCGGTGAGGCGATTCGTCGTGCCGTGAAACGGTCCGGCACGAAAGCGACCGAAGTCGCGATCGCAATCAGCGGTGATGCCGCAATTACCAAGGTGATCCAGATGCCGAGCAATCTCGGCGAGAACGATCTGGAAGGCCAGGTCGAAATTCAGGCGGACCAATACATTCCGTTCCCCATGGAAGAGGTCAGTTTCGATTTCGAGGTCCTCGGTCCTTCGGCCAACGATCCCGAGATGAACGACGTACTCCTCGTCGCGACGCGCACCGAGAATGTCGATCAACGGCGCGCTGCGGTCGAAGCCGCTGGCATGAAGGCGCGCGTTGTCGATGTCGAGCCCTTCGCACTCGAGAACGCCTGTCACCTGCTCGCTCACCAGATGCCTGACGGTGGCGTCGACCACCTGATCGCCGTTGTGGATTTCGGTGCGAGCAACACGACCTTCAGCGTTCTGCAGGACATGCGCGTTGTATACACACGCGATTTCTCATTCGGTGGTCAGCAGTTGACCGAAGAAATCATGCGCACGTACGGCCTGAGCCTCGAAGATGCAGGCCGCGCGAAGAAGGAAGGCGGTTTGCCGAGTAACTATCAGCCCGAAGTCCTCGACCCCTTCATAGATGACATGACCCAGCAGGTCAGTCGCTCATTGCAGTTTTTCCTGGCGTCGGGCGGCGGGCGCGAACAGCCGGACCAGATTCTCGTCTGTGGCGGTTGCGCGAACATTCCCGGCGTCGCCGACGTGATTTCAAGCAAGGTCGGCATCCCGACCGAGATTGGCGATCCACTCGGCTATATGAAAGTGTCCGGAAAAGCCAAGTCACAGGGCGTTCGCGCGGATGCGACGGCGCTGCTGACGGCCTTCGGACTCGCGTTACGGAGTTTCGACTGATATGCCTCGTATTAACCTACTGCCATGGCGCGACGAGCTGCGTGAGCAGCGGCGGAATCAGTTCTATATGGCACTCGGGGCGGCCGCGGTTGGCGCCGGCCTGGTCGTATTGATCACGAACATGACGTTCAACAGCATCATCGGTCATCAGAATGACCGCAACAGAATGCTGCAGAGTGAGATCGATGCGCTGAATATCCGTATCGAGGAAATCCTGAGCCTCGAGGATCAGAAAGATCGCCTGCTGGCCCGAATGGAAATCATCGAGCAACTGCAGCGCAGCCGACCCGGAATCGTGCACGTCTTCGAGGAACTCGTCTCGACATTGCCGAACGGTGTTTTCCTGAATTCGGTCAAGCAGAACGGCAATCGCATCGAACTCGTGGGTGCGGCGGAATCGAATACCCGCGTGTCAGCATTGATGAGAAACATCGACGGCTCCGAGTGGCTCAGCAAGCCGGATCTTGAGGTTGTCGAGGTCAAGGACAACACGCGCGGCAGTGATGGCCAGCGCGCGAGTGAGTTCAAGGTGTTCGCGACGGCGACCGAAACGGGAGCTGAAGACGAGCAGGAGGAGGTGACACAATGAACTTCCTCGACGAACTCCAGAATCTCGATTTCAATGACATCGGCCGCTGGCCGTTAATGTTTCGCGCGCTGTTTGTGGCGCTCGCTTTCGTCATAGCCGTCGGCGCCGGTTTCTACTTCCTCGTATATAAAGAGCAGATGCCGCGACTCGAACGTTCGCAGCAGGAAGAGCAGGAACTGCGCGCATCCTTCGAGCAAAAGCAGAAGAAGGCGGCGAATTTCGACGCTTATCGCGCCCAGCTCGATGAGATCGAGCGGTCTTTCGGCACGATGCTGCGGCAGCTGCCGGGCCGAACGGAGATTCCGAATCTGCTGGTCGACATCTCGCAGACTGGCCTCGCAGCCGGTTTGCAGGAAGAGTTGTTCCAGCCGAGCGACGAGGTCATGAAGGACTTCTACGCCGAGAAGCCGATTCGCATTCGTCTTAAAGGTTCGTATCACGAATTCGGCAAGTTCGTCAGCGACATCGCGGCCCTGCCGCGTATCGTGACGCTGCACAACGTAGAGATCGTTCCAGAAAACCCCCAGGGTCCGGCGGATGCGCTCGTCATGAACGTCACGGCGAAGACCTACCGTTATCTGGACCAGGATGAAGAGGACGCAGAGGGCTAGTGTTGAGCACGCAATTGAAAATCAGGCGCTTGCTGAAAACGGCGATCCCCGCACTGCTGTCGATGTTTGTTGTCGCCTGTGGCGGCGACATGAGCGACCTGCAGGAGTACATCGCAGAGGTCAAGCAGCGTCCGGGCGGCCGCATCGAACCGCTGCCACAGATCAAGCCATACGAGACGTTTCGGTATCGCGCGGACAACATGCGTTCGCCGTTTATGCCGGATCAGCGCGAGGCCAGTTCGGGCAAGCCCACGGGGCCAACGCCGATCGAGAATCGCAACAAGGAATACCTGGAGCAGTTCCCGCTCGACACACTGTCGATGGTCGGAACGCTCGCGCGCGAAGGCAAGACTTATGGTCTTTTGCAGACGGCTGATGGGCTCGTGCATCGCGTCATTCCCGGCAACTACGTCGGGCAGAATGACGGACGCATAGTGAACATTGACGATAGTGGAATTCAGGTGGAGGAGCTGGTGCCGGATGGTATCGGCGGCTTCTTCAAGCGAACAGCAGAAATTGGGATTGACTGATCGACGCGAGTAGCGATTTGAGTCGATTAACAGCGACTGGCGCCTTCAAGGGGGCGTGTGGGAGTAGTAGATAATGAGCAGAGCTAGGCCGAATCGGGATTTGACGACTGCGCGAGCGCGGGCCGGCACCATGTCAATATTGCAGAGGTCCTGTAACGCAGGATCGATGTTGACGGCGCTGTATTGCGTAATTGCGTTGACCTTCGTCACGGCTACTTCCGCCTTCGCCCAGGGCGCGACGAACAGCCTGGATGACATCCAGGTGCGCGCGCTTCCCGGCAATCAGATCGAGTTGCGACTCGTCACCTCCGGTGCGGCACCCGAACCACTCGCATTTACGATTGATCAACCGGCGCGCATTGCGCTCGATCTGCGCGACACCAGCCTCGGCCTGAAGAGTCGCCGCAAGGACGTCGACATCGGCGTGCTCGACACGATTCTGGCGGCCGAAGCCAACGGCCGCACGCGCGTGGTTCTTAATCTTGACGCGATGGTCCCGTACGAAACACGCGTAGAAGGCAATGCCGTCCTGGTCACCCTGGGCTCGTCAGCCGGAAGTTCGAGTGTTTCCGCCCCGGTCGTTGCAGCTGCGACGACTCCGACGACGGTCCGCGCGGCAGAAGGCACGCGCGCAATTGAGGCGGTCGACTTCCGCCGCACGGAAGCCGGAGGCGGACGCCTGACGGTTACGCTGTCGGAGGTTGGAACGCCCGTCGACGTTCGTCAGGCGGGTGACCAGGTCGTGCTGAATTTTGCCGGCACGTCGCTTCCCGACGAATTCATGAAGCGCCTCGACGTGCTCGACTTCGCGACACCGGTCAAGACGATCGACTCGCTGCGCGTCGGCGGCGGCACCCGAATCATCGTTTCGGCGAAGCCGCCGTTCGAAGAACTCGCGTACCAGACCGACAACGTGTTCACGGTCGAAGTGCAGCCGGTGGCGGAGTCCGAGAAACAGGATACGGTACCAACGCTGTTCAGCCCCGATCGCGTCTATGAAGGCGAGCGTCTGACACTCAACTTCCAGGACATCGAGACCCGCGCGGTGCTGCAGCTGTTGGCCGACGTTAGCGGCCGCAATATCGTCGTGTCGGATACGGTGCAGGGTAACGTGACTCTGCGCCTGCGCGGCGTACCTTGGGACCAGGCGCTGGACATCGTGCTGGCGACCAAGGGCCTCGACATGCGGGAGAACGGCAGCGTCATCATCGTGGCGCCGGCCGAAGAGATTGCGGCGCGCGAACGCGCCGACCTAGAGTCGCGCAAGGAAATCAAGGAACTCGAGCCGCTCGTCGCCGAGTACCTGCAGGTCAACTACGCCAAGGCCGCAGATCTGGCCGAACTGATCTCGGGTGCCAGCGGCGCCGGTGGCAACGCGCTGATCTCGGAACGTGGTTCCGTCGGCATCGACGACCGCACCAACACGTTGCTGTTGCAGGACACGGTCGATCGTATCGCCGATATTCGTCGCCTGGTTGCGACGCTCGATATCCCGGTTCGCCAGGTGCTGATCGAGTCGCGCATCGTCGTCGTTCGCGACGACTTCAGCCGCGACCTCGGCATCCGCTGGGGCGCGACGGTCGTCAAGGAGAATGGCGACGGCATCATCTCTACGACGGGTAGCGCCGAGGGCACCAGCACGATCGTAGATAGTGCAGTGGATAATATCGGGATAACCGGTCAGCCGTTCCCGGTCGACCTGCCGAATCTCGACGACCGATTCAATATCAACTTGCCGGTCGCGAATCCGGCCGGCAGCTTCGCACTCGCGATTCTCGACAACGACTACCTCGTCGACCTCGAGCTATCAGCTCTGCAGGCAGAAGGTCG
>JBLYYV010000311.1:0-3928 GCA_048550095.1 Gammaproteobacteria bacterium | reverse complement strand
GACCGAAGTGGCGAGCTCGAATGACGCCCGCCATGGTCGCCAAATAGCCACGGTGCCCGCCGTTTACCAACGCCGCAGAGACCGGAGAGCGCTGGAAACTCTTTTCCGTAGTCTTCGCAGGAAAAGAATTTGCAGCGGTAGGCCGGGCTCGGCAATTCAAGCAAATTGCATCGTCCGCGGAATTCAACCCACCCGCCGGACTTCGGATATCCCGGACTCGGCGTCCACGATCGAATCATCGGACACAAAAAAGCCCGGTTGGGGGAACCGGGCTTTCTCACGCACTTGGAGGATCTCAATTATCTATCGATCGCGATGACGCGGAGGCCTTCTGCTGCTCCCGACCGGCGACAACTAAGGGGGAATCGTCGCCGTTACGCCGGTTAGAGCAATGTTCGCTATCTCCGACCGATGAATGCATCTTACAGATGCCCCCCTAACACGGTGATTTCCGCAACATTAACAATCGGTAATGTTTGATTGTCCATTTTTATACTTTAGAATTAAAGACTTACAAGCATATACAGAGGATTTCGCACCCGCCGCCAATTCACCCGGATGGTTTTCCCGGGACTCCTGCTCCAACCGCGCGACGTCCGATCGGTCGGACAGGCCCGTGGATCACGCGGGGCCACACGGACCTCGAGCAGGCACTGACAGGTCGCGACTCTGGTACCCTTAGCGGCCGAAAACAGCGGGTAAATTATCAATACCATGCGCATTCTCCTGATCGAAGACGACGCCGGTGTCGCCGAGTTCATCGTTCGCGGTTTTCGCGAGGCGGGTCATACGATCGACCACGCGGCCGACGGCAAAGACGGCCTGTTGATGGCGACAACAGAATCTTACGATGCATTGATCGTCGACCGAATGCTGCCGACGGTCGATGGATTGTCGATCATCCGGACGCTGCGGGCCTCCGAAGACTCCACGCCGGTGCTGATACTGAGTGCACTCGGCCAGGTCGATGATCGCGTGAAAGGGCTGCAGGCAGGCGGCGACGACTACCTCGTTAAACCGTTCGCCTTCAGCGAGCTGGAAGCGCGCCTCGAGGCATTGGCGCGACGCTCGCAGGGCAAAGCGGCGACCGAGACCAGGCTAACGGTCGGGGATCTCGAGATGGACTTACTATCGCGGGAGGTCAAGCGTGCCGGCGAGTCGGTCGCGCTGCAGCCACGGGATTTTCAGCTACTCGAATACCTGATGCGTCATGCCGGCCAGGTCGTCACGCGCACGATGCTGCTGGAGAATGTGTGGGACTATCATTTCGACCCGCAAACCAATGTCATCGACGTGCATATCAGCCGTTTGCGCGCAAAGGTCGACAAAGGGTTCGATTCGCCCCTGATTCACACCGTTCGCGGCGCCGGATACAAAATCGATGCGTCTGGCTGATCAGCTTCGCACGACAACTTTTCTGCTGACGCTGCGGTATATGGTGTTGTTCTTCGTGTCGGTCACGATCCTGATCGGCTTGTTCAACTGGGCCGCCATCGGCTATATAGAGCAGGAAGCGGACGCCGCCATCAATGCCGAAATCATTGGGCTCCAGGAACAGTTCGCGCAACGCGGTCCGGCCGGACTCGCGCAGGTCATAGAATCAAGGATTCAGGCTTATCCGGATGGCGACGCGATTTATCTGATCGCCGACAAAGACGGCAAACCTCTCCTCGGAAACCTCGCTGCGTGGCCGGCGTTGACGGTCGTCGACGAAGACCTGGTCACGTTTCAGCATACCGAGTCCGACGGCCAAATCGTGCGCGTGCGGGCGCGTCTGTTCGCCCCGCAGCCCGAAGTGCGCATGCTGATCGGACGAAAAGTTCGCGCACTCGATCAGCTCACCGTGCTAGCGGACCGGACTCTCTTCTGGGGCCTCGGCATCACGTTGGCACTGGCGCTGACCGGTGGATTACTGATGAGTAACAATGTCTTGCGGCGCGTCGGCGAATTCAATATGACGAGCCGCAGGATCATGGCCGGTGACCTGACGCAACGGGTCGCGACGACCGGAACGGGCGACGAGTTCGATGAGTTGGCGAACAACCTGAACCTGATGATGGATCAGATCGAAGCGTTAATGAGCAGCATCCAACACATGTCGGACAACGTCGCGCATGATCTCAGGACGCCTCTGACGCGGCTGCGCAATCGGCTCGAGGAATTGCTGGCGACCGCGAACGGAAAACAGATCGAAGACGTGGGGGCATGCATCGAAGACGCGGACGCGCTGCTGTCCACCTTTGCTTCCCTGCTGAGCATTGCGCGAATCGAAGCCGGCACCTACGATGCCGATCGTGATCCCGTCGACCTGACGCGGGGCGTGCAGGACGCTTTCGACCTGTACACCGCCCTAGCCGAGGACAAATCTATTAGCTTGACCTGCAGCGCCGATGACGGCATCCGAGTGCGTGGTGACCGGAACCTGCTGTTTCAGGCGGTCACCAACCTGCTGGACAACGCGATTAAATACACGCCCGCCGGAGGACAGGTTGCGATCAGCCTGACGACGAACGGCGGACGACCGTCGCTGGAGGTTGCAGACTCCGGCCCTGGCATACCGGCCGATATGCGGGAAAACGTCTTGCAACGATTTTACCGCCTGGACAAGAGCCGCTCCGAGCCGGGCGCTGGCCTGGGCCTGAGCCTGGTCTTTGCGATCGCCCAACGACATGGTGTCGAGCTGCGCCTGGAAGACAACGCACCCGGCTTGCGGGTGCGCCTGCTGTTTCCCGAAGCCAACGAGACTGGCAATCCGGCGCACGGAACGCCACCTCAAATGGCGACGCTGGACAGGGAAACGGCATGATCGTCGAGATCGGTGGATATGCGGACAACATCGTCGCGGTGCAGGCCGAAGGCCAGGTCACCGGGGAAGACTATTCCAAGACATTGGTGCCCGCCGTCGAGCGCACACTCGCCAATCACGACAAGGTTCGCTTCCTCTACCAGATCGGCCCGGACTTCAAGCGGTTCACTACTACAGCGCTGTGGGAAGATGCGAAGATCGGCCTGCACCACCTCGACGGTTTCGAGCGCATCGCGGTGGTGACGGACGTGGCATGGATCAGGAAACTCGTCGAGGGTATCGGCGGATCACTTACGGGCAGCACGCGCACATTTTCGTTGGACGAAATAGAAACGGCACGGGCATGGATTCAGGAAACATGATTCGGCGCGCTGCGCTGGCAGCTCTCCTGATAACGCTCTATGGCTGTGTCGATCCCGAGAAAGACTGGGAATTGGCTTCGCGCGACGACTCGCCGGAAACGTATCTCGAGTTCCTGGCCAAGCATCCAGACACACCGCAAGCCGACCTTGCGCGCGAACGAATTCAGGCACTGAAGGTTATTCGCGCATGGGAGCGCGCCGAGTACAAGGATTCCGAGGAAACGTATTTCGACTTCATAAAGAAGTATCCGGATAGTGAATTTGCGGCAAACGCGAATGCACGGATTGCCGAGATCGAACGGGACCGGCAGTGGGAATTTGCCCAGGAAGCCGCCACGTCCGAGGCATTGTCCGCCTTCGTAGCGACCTACCCCGAAGCGCCGCAGCGCGCAGAAGCCGACGAGATGCTCGAAGAGCTTAGACTGATCGAACTCGCCGCGCTCGAGGCCGCCACGCCGAAAGAGCGCCCCGGTGATTTCCGCCTGCAACTGGCCGCGTTCCGCACGCCGGCGTCCGCGGAACAGGAACTGCGTCGACTCGTAAGCCTGTTCCCGACGGAGTTGCTGGGGCCGGTCCTGATCGAAACGCCGGCAGACCGCGACAACGGCAGAAAACTGTTTCTGCTCAAAACCGCGCCGATGACAGCGGAAGAGGCGCGCGCGACCTGCGACCTGCTGAAGAGCCGCAAGCAACAGTGCATGGTGATCAACAAATGAGATATCGCGGCGAACGATAATTGGGGTCAGAGTCGTTTTTGTAG
>JBLYYV010000310.1:0-3296 GCA_048550095.1 Gammaproteobacteria bacterium | reverse complement strand
TGCGTACCGGTGTCGAGCCAGGCCATGCCCCGGCCCATGGTCTCCACGACCAGCTCCTTCTGCGCGAGGTAGCGCGCGTTGACATCCGTAATCTCGAGCTCGCCCCTGGCCGACGGCTTGATCGACCTGGCGATTTCGACGACCTGATCGTCATAGAAATAGAGCCCCGTGACGGCGTAGCGGGATTTGGGATGTTCCGGCTTCTCCTCCAGGGAAATGGCATTGCCGCCCTCGTCGAATTCGACGACGCCATAGCGCTCCGGATCGCTGACCGGGTAGGCGAACACGGTCGCGCCGGAACTGCGGCCGGCGGCCCGCACGAGCAGGGGCGACAGGTCGTGCCCGTAAAACAGGTTATCCCCCAATACCAGCGCGCAGGCGTCTCCGGCGATAAAATCCTCGCCGATCAGAAATGCCTGGGCCAGCCCTTCGGGCTTCGGCTGGACCGCATAGTGCAGTTCGATGCCCCAGCCCCTGCCGTCGCCCAGCAGCTGCTCGAAACGCGGCAGATCCTCGGGGGTCGAAATGATCAGTATTTCCCGGATCCCCGCCAGCATCAGCACGCTCAGCGGGTAGTAGATCATCGGTTTGTCGTAGATGGGCAGGAGCTGCTTCGATACGGCGAGCGTCACCGGGTGCAGTCGCGTGCCGGCCCCGCCGGCGAGAATGATGCCTTTCATGGTTACGCCCCCTCGCCCAATCCCAGCCGCTCGCCGCGGTAGGAACCGTCCAGCACATGGCGCCACCATGGCTCATTATCGAGATACCACTCGACCGTTTTGCGAATCCCGGTCTCGAAAGTTTGCTCGGGCGCCCAACCCAGGTCCGCGCCGATCTTGGACGCGTCGATCGCGTACCGCTGATCATGGCCCGGGCGATCCTCGACGAACTCGATCAGATCCGCGTACGCGGAGATACCCGCCGGATGGTCCGGCACCAACTCATCCAGCACCGCACAGATCTGGCGAACGACGTCGATATTCTTCTTCTCGTTGTGCCCACCGATATTGTAAGTCTCGGCGACGCGACCGTTCGCCAGCACCTCGAGCAGCGCGCGCGCATGATCGTCGACGAACAACCAGTCGCGAACCTGCTCGCCTTTGCCGTAGACCGGCAACGGCTTTCCGGACATCGCGTTGATGATCATCAGCGGAATCAATTTTTCCGGGAACTGATACGGCCCGTAATTGTTGGAGCAATTCGTCAGCACGATCGGCAGACCGAACGTCCGGTGCCATGCGCGCACGAGGTGATCGGAGGAGGCCTTGCTGGCCGAATACGGCGAACTCGGATCATACGGCGTGGTTTCGACGAACATACCGTCGGCGCCGAGGCTGCCGAACACCTCGTCCGTCGACACGTGATGGAATCGGAAGGCGTCCCGCGACGGCTGCTCCATCGCAGCGTGGTACCCGCGCGATACCTCCAGCAGCGTATAGGTGCCGACGATATTGGACTGGATAAACTCGGCCGGGCCGTCGATCGAGCGATCCACGTGTGATTCCGCCGCGAGGTGCATGACGGCATCCGGACGATACTTGTCGAATATCCGGCTGACCTCCGAACCGTCGCAGATATCCGCCTGCTCGAAGTGGTAGTTCGCATGCTGCTCGATGTCCCGCAGCGACTCGAGGTTGCCGGCATAAGTCAGCTTGTCCAGGTTGACGAATTCATGCGCAGTGTTCGCCAATCCGTAACGAATGACGGCGGACCCAATGAAACCCGCGCCGCCTGTTATCAAGATACGCATAGTCGAATCAGAGTTTGACGTCGTAGTAGTCGACGTACCACTCGACGAATCGAGCCACACCCTCCTCGACCGGCGTCGCGGGCTGGTAGCCAACCGCGTCGACCAGCGACTGGGAATCGGCATAGGTATCGGGTACGTCGCCCGGCTGCAGCGGCAGCAGATTCTTCTCGGCCTTGCGGCCCAGGCATTCCTCCAGTACCTCGATGTACCTCATCAACTCGACCGGCTGATTGTTGCCGATATTGTAGATGCGATAAGGCGCGTCGCTGGTGGCGGGGTCAGGATTATCCGACTTCCAGTCGGCGCTGGGCTCCGCCACGTGATCCATCGAGCGCACGACACCCTGGACGATGTCGCCGACATACGTGAAGTCCCGCCGGTGATTGCCGTAGTTGAACACGTCGATCGGCTCGCCCGCCAGAATACTCTTCGTAAACAGGAACAACGCCATGTCCGGGCGACCATAGGGACCATAGACCGTGAAGAAGCGGAGGCCCGTGGTCGGCAGCCGGTACAGGTGCGAATACGCATGGGCCATCAGCTCGGTTCCCTTTTTCGTCGCCGCATATAACGCGAGCGGATGATCGACATTCTGGTGCACCGAAAACGGCATATTCGTGTTCGCGCCATAAACCGAGCTGGTGGACGCATAAACGAGATGCTCGACCTCGTTGTGCCGACAGCCCTCCAGCACGTTCAAGGTGCCGACGACGTTGCTGTCGATATAGGAATGCGGGTTCTCGATCGAATAGCGCACACCGGCCTGAGCTGCCAGATGAATGACGCGATCGAATTTCTGTTCGGCGAACAGTGCTTCCATCGCCGGCCGATCGGCGAGGTCAATTTTGACGAAACTGAAGCCTGGCGTTTTCTCGAGGATGTCCAGCCGCGCCTGCTTCAGCGTGACGTCGTAGTAATCGTTCAGATTGTCGAGACCAACGACTTCGTCACCGCGTTCCAGCAGTAGCCGCGAGGTGTGGAAGCCGATGAAGCCGGCGGCGCCGGTAACCAGTATTTTCATGTTTGATCGTCTGCCTTGGTCTTTAGTATTGGTTATTTTTGACCGCTGGGTTTTACAGGCGCTGGTCGACCTGATCGCCGGGTAACATCGACTTGATATCGTAAATCACATGCTGCGGCTTGCCGAACGCATGCAATTGTTCCGCGGACATCGCCTTGATTTCCTTATGTGCGACGGCGAGCACGACCGCATCGTAACGCCCGGACTCGGGCGCTGCATTGCGAATCTCGAGCCCATACTCCTCACGCACGACCTCCGGGTCGGCCCACGGGTCGTAGATCTCCACGTTCGCGCCGAAGTCCTGTAGCTCGGCGATGACGTCGACGACGCGCGTATTGCGAACGTCCGGGCAGTCTTCCTTGAAGGTGATGCCCATCATAAGGATATTCGAATCCGGAAGATGAATGCCCTTCCTGACCATCAGTCTGACCACCTGGGTCGCAACAAATACGCCCATGTTGTCGTTGATCCTGCGACCGGCCAGGATCATGGCCGGGTGATAGCCGATCTCCTGCGCCCGGTGGG
>JBLYYV010000309.1:0-7489 GCA_048550095.1 Gammaproteobacteria bacterium | reverse complement strand
TCTCGGCCGAACTCCGGTCGCGCTCGCTCCAGGGCACGAGCGGCATGTAGGCGAACGCCGTATTGACGTCACCGCCTGCACCGGCCATTCCAGAGCGGACCAGCACGCGTTTCGCATAGCCGTCGGCGACATACTGCATCGACTGCGTCTCGAACTGCCGCATCTGCCGATCCATGTAGTCGGGTGTCGCACCTTCCGGCGCGCGCACCCAGCTGAAAATCATTCCGCGATCTTCAGTGGGCGCGTATTCCTCCGGGAGCGCCTGGAACATCATGAAGCTGGATGCCGCGACGAGAATGATGACGATCATCGCGGCGCCGGTCCGTCGGACGGTAACCTCGAGAACGGAGCGATACTTGTCAGTCAGCCAGTCGAACAGGCGTCGCATCTGCTGGGCAATCGCGCCGCGGCGTATGCCGTTCGCGAACGCCTTCGACGCCAGCATCGGAACGAGCGTCAGGGCGATCAGGCTCGAGAACGCAACGGCCGCGGCCAGCGAGATGCCGAACTCCCCGAACAGCCGGCCCAGCTTTCCCTGCATGAAAGAGATCGGAACGAACACCGAAACGAGCACGACCGTGGTCGCGATGACGGCGAAGCCGATCTCCCTGCTGCCGGTGATTGCAGCAAGCAGCGGAGGTTGCCCCTTTTCAATGTGGCGCACGATGTTCTCGAGCACGACGATTGCGTCATCGACGACGAGTCCGATCGCGAGCACCAGGCCGAGCAGCGTCAGCGTGTTGATCGAATATCCGAACGCTGCCATGACCATAAACGAGGCAATGATCGAAACCGGAATGGTGACGGTGGGGATCGCTGTCGCCCGCCACGAGCCGAGAAACGCGAAAATGACCGCGAGTACCATCGCGAACGCCATGCCTAGTGCCTTCAGGACTTCCTTCATCGATTCGCCGATGAAGACCGAGAAGTCGACGGCGATCTCGACTTCGATATCGTCCGGAAGGTTTTCCTTGATCCGGTCGAGTTCGGCAAGCACTCCTTGGTTAACGGCGAGTATATTGGCCTGCGATTGAGGTATGACGCCGAGACTCATGCCCGGCACGGAATTGGAGCGGGCGACTCGGCGGGTGCTTTCCGGTTCGACGCGAATGTCCGCGACGTCACCGAGCCGGACGACGTAGTTGTCGGGTGTGCGCTTCAGTACGAGCGCGGCGAAGTCGGTGGGGCTCGTCAGTTCGCTGTCGGTGCGCAGGCTGAATTCCCGGTACTTGGATTCAATGCGACCGGCCGGGAGTTCGACGTTCTCGCGCCGCAAAAGATCTTCGATGTCCTGTACGGTCAGGTCGCGCGCCGCGAGCGCTTCGCGATCAAGCCAGATGCGCATGGCCAGTTTGCGCGCACCGCTCAGCCGGATCGTCGCGACGCCCGGCACGACCGACAGTCGATCGACGATGTTGCGCTCGGCGTAGTCCGTCAGCTCCATGACGCTCCGGCTCTCGCTCGAGAGGTCGATGTACATCGTCGCATCCATGTCCGTGTTTTGCTTCGTGATCTGCGGCGCGTCGGACTCTTCGGGCAGCATGCGCAGGATGCGTGAGATGCGTTCACGAACGTCATTGGCTGCCGCGTCGATGTCGCGCTCGATGTCGAACTCGATGTTGATCGACGACCGCTCGTCCTCGCTCGTAGACTTGACCATCTGTACACCGGCGATACCGGCGATTTCATCTTCGATGACCTGCGTAATACGGCGTTCGATGACCTCGGCGGATGCGCCGCGGTAGAAAGTCTGGACGGCAACGACCGGCGGATTGACGTCGGGGTACTCGCGCACGGCAAGACGGTCGATGGCGAGCAGGCCGACGATGACCAGTACGAGGCTGATTACCGCTGCGAAGACGGGGCGGCGGACGGAAATATCGGAGATCAGCATGATGTCATGCTCAAGACGCCGAGACGATCTCGACGACGGCACCGTTGCGCAACTTCTGCGTGCCCTCGGTCACAATGGTATCCCCGGCGGAGATGCCGCTGCGAATCTCCGCGAGGCCCGGGGCACGCGCACCAAGCTCCACCTGTTTTTCGACGGCCTTGCCGCCCTCGATCACATAGACGAACTGGCGGCCCTGCCTGGGGACGAGGGCTTCTTCCGGGATCAGCAAGACATTCTCCCGTTCTTTCTCGACCCCGACGGTCAGGAACATACCGGGCCGCAGTAGCCCGTCATCGTTGGGCATGCCGGCAACGACCGACAACGAGCGTGTGATCGGATCGACGCGCGTGTCGATCGAGCTGATTGCACCGGTGAAAATTCGGTCACGAAAGACGTTGCTGCGGGCCTCGATTGGCATGCCGCGTTCGAGGCTGGACAGGTAGATCTCGGGTATCGTGAAGTCGAGTTTGATCGTATCTGTGTCGTCCAGTGTGGTGATGATCGTTTCCGGACCGACCAGGTCGCCGAGGCTGATCTTTCGTAATCCGACCGTTCCGGAAAACGGGGCCCGGACGAAGGAATTATCGAGTCGGGCCTGCGCCCCGCGCACCTCCGCCTCGGCCATCAGCACCCCGGCCTCGAGTTCTTCGAGTTCCGCGTCGGACACGACCCGAGTCTGGCCGAGCGTCTGACTGCGGCGGAACTGGCTGCGCTTCTGCTTCAGCGAGGCCTGGGCCATCGTCAGCTGTGCGCGAATCTCCGCATTGTCGAGTTCGACGAGCAGGTCGCCGGCGTTGACGCGCTGACCTTCATCGAAATGGATGCCGGTTACGATACTGGAGATACGCGATGTGACTTCGATCGATTCGTTGGCGCGGGCAGTGCCCAGCGCGGTGAATCGATCGGTGTAGTTCTGTGCCCCTACCTCGGCCACGATAACCGCCACCGGACCGCTGCCGAACATGGCTCCGCCGCGTTCGGGTTCGGAGCCACCGCAGGCCGCCAGTGTGGCGGCCACGCAAGCGGTCAGGGCCCAGGTTTTCAAATTGTAGCGTCGGGGCAAGGTGGGCTCCGGCAAGACTTAAGGGTTCGCTAATCTAACAAAAATGGGTTTGCCAGGCGCCGGGAATTCAACGCTCCGTCGCACTGCGGCCTGATGATCATAATATGTTATTTTTACTAAGATTTTATTGATTTTGGTCACGGGGTAGCGGCGATGGTTCGCAACATTCATCACATCAACTTCGTCGTGTGGGATCTTGCTGTCGCGGTCCCGACCTGGGAGCGCATTCTCGGGCGGCGCTGCGATTCTCACGATCGCCTCGATGGCCGTGATGTCGACATTGCGCGATTCCGGCTGGAAGACATGTGGATCGTGCTCGTGCAACCGACGGGGCCGGGCGCACCGGCGGATTTTCTAGCCGCCAACGGCGAGGGTTTCTTCATGTTGTCGTTCGGTGTCGATTCGCTCGATGACGAGATCGCCAGGCTGGGTGATGCAATGCTGGACGGATCGCCCCGCGCGGGCCTCGACGATTGGAAGGTTCAGGACCTGGATGTCGGCCAGACGCTCGGGGCGCAGGTGCAATACACCGAAGACTAGCCGAGTCATCCATTCTCTCTGTTCTGCGCGTATAGACGCTTATGAATACGCGCGCAACCAACGAAGGAACACAGGGTGCGGTCATCCTGTGGCTCAGGTCGGATCTGCGACTGACAGACAACCGCGCGCTCAATGCCGCTGCGAATACCGGCAAGTCCGTCATTCCCGTATTCATTCTCGACGATTCGACTGCTGGCGAATGGTCGCCCGGTGGTGCGAGCCGCTGGTGGCTGCACCACAGCCTGGTGAGCCTGTCGGCCGGGATCAGGGCGCTCGGTGGTCGTCTCATACTTCGACGCGGCGACAGTCGTGCCGAGCTCGCCCGGTTAATCGAGGAGGCGCAGGCGGATGAGCTGTGCTTCACGCGTTGTTATGAACCGAATGCAGTCGAGCTGGAAAAAAGTGTGGCAGACGCGCTGTCATCCCGCGTCGCGGTCCGGCGATTCGGCGGTCATCTGTTATTCGAACCGGAACAGCTGAGGACGAAGGCGGGTGCTCCTTTCCGCGTGTTCAGTCCCTTCTGGAAGGCGTGCCTGCGCGAACCCGATCCCGGCGCGCCGAAGACGACCTCCCGGCCCATCGATTTTTCCGACCACGCCCTCGCGTCTGACTCCCTCGATGACTGGTCACTGTTGCCAGAATCGCCTGATTGGGCGGGGGGCCTGCGGGACAACTGGCAGCCGGGCGAAGCCGGCGCGCACTCGGCCTTGCAGGTCTTCACCGAGCAAGCCGTCGGCGCGTACCAGGAGCAACGCGACCGGCCCGACCTGCAAGGCACCTCCCGCCTGTCCGCACATCTCCATTTCGGCGAGATCAGTCCCCGCCAGGTATGGCACGCCGTGAATTCCGAGCTCCACTTCGATTCCAGTCTGTCCCGCGGTGGCGAGTCTTGGTTGCGCGAGATCGGTTGGCGGGAGTTCTCCTATCACTTGTTGACGCATTGGCCGGACTTGCCGGAGCAGCCCTTTCGAAAAGAGTTTTCGACCTTTCCGTGGCGCTCCGATCCCGAGGCGCTGGGTTGCTGGCAACGCGGCATGACGGGTTACCCGCTCGTCGATGCCGGCATGCGCGAGTTGTGGGTGACGGGATGGATGCACAACCGCGTCCGCATGATTGCCGCATCGTTCCTGGTCAAGCACCTGTTGATCCCGTGGCAGGAAGGAGAGGCATGGTTCTGGGACACGCTCGTCGACGCCGATCTGGCCAACAATTCGGCCGGCTGGCAGTGGGTGGCCGGCAGCGGCGCCGATGCCGCGCCGTTTTTTCGCATCTTCAACCCGATCGTGCAGGGCAAGAAGTTCGATCCCGACGGTGACTATGTGCGTCGCTGGGTGCCCGAGCTCGCCGGAGTTCCAACCAAATACTTGCACGAGCCATGGAGCGCCCCGCCGGAACTACTCGCCGACGCGGGCGTTGCGATCGGCAAGGATTACCCTGCGCCGATCGTCGAGCATGCCGCTGCCCGCGAGCGTGCCCTGGAGGCTTTCAAATCACTGCGTCGATGAATCGGCGAAGGCCGCTCGCGTCAGGTTTTCCGGTCCGTTGTCGCGTATGACGATGTTGTCTTCGATACGAATGCCGCCGAACTTCTTCAACGATTCGACCTGTCGCCAATCGACGTCTGCTCCGGCATCGCTGGTTCGAAGTTTCTCGAGTAGCGAGTCAATGAAATAAACGCCGGGTTCGATCGTCAGCACCTGCCCGGCCTCGAGCGTGCGGACGAGCCGCAGATGCGGATACTCGGCAGGCCGCTGGATTTCGGTGCCGGCGGTGTCGGCGAACGATCCACCGACTTCATGTACCTGGATCCCCAGGAAGTGCCCCAGGCCATGCGGAAAGAACGCTGTGGTGATCCCGCGTTCGACGAAGTGCTCGGGATTGCCGGCAACCAGGCCCCAGTCGCTGAGAAGCTGGGCAATGCGGCGATGAGCGAAGGCGTGTAGTTCGGCGAACGGCTTTTCTGCCGAGGCCTCGGACACCATGAGCTGCTGCTCGCGATCGAGGTCGTCGATCATCCGCGAAAAACGTTCGTCCGTCGAGTACGTCCGGGTAATGTCGCTGGCATAGCCGCATGCCGCACAGGCCGCATCGATCAACAGGCTGTCGGAACGGGCATCGTCGCGATCGTAGTTCTGGTAGTGCAGTACCGCACCGTTACGGTTCTTGGCGATGATGGCCGGGTATGGGAGTTCTGCCGCCGTTTGACGGCAGGCGGTCAGAAACGCGAGCCAGATATCGTATTCGCTTTGCCCGCATCGGAACGACCGCTCGGCCGCGCGATGCGCGGGAACCGCCAGTTGCGTCGCTGCGCGGATGCACTCAATCTCATAGTCGGTCTTGAAGGGTCGAAAAAAGTGCAGATGGTTCAGCAGTTGGCCTGGATTGTTATTCGTGTCGCCCGGTGAATGGTTCCACTGTTCGGGATCGCCGAGGAACGCCGTATGTTCCGGTAGTGCGTTCAGCACGGTACCGATCTGGTCCGTCGTGGTTGCGATTTCGATGTCGAAGTGATTCGCCCAGGGCACGCCCGGAAGCGGCGGCGGCTTGTGCCAGTAGTCGTCCGGACGAAAGATCAGCAGGCGGGGGCGGTCGCCCGGAACGAAAACGAGGCAGGACTGCGGATGCGCCAGTAGCGGCAGCCACTGGACGAGGTGAGGGTTCGGAATGAACGGATGCGCCTGATCATCGAGGAAGCGCATGACTTCGACGCCGGCACCGATCACGATCGCATCGAAACCGCACTCCCGCAAAGCTTTCTCGAAACGCCGGCGGATGAGATCGAAATGTGCCGGGTAGAGTTCAAACAGTCGTTTGTCTGCAGTGTCGGCCATCCGACTACTCTATAATTTGTGCATGGCCAAAGAAACCGTACTGACCGGCGTCACGACGACCGGCACGCCCCACCTCGGCAACTACGCCGGCGCGATTCGCCCGGCGATCGCCGCGAGCCGGCGTGATGACGTCGACACTTTCTATTTTCTCGCTGACTACCATGCGCTGGTCAAGAATCAGTCGCCGGACGCGGTGCATCGATCCAGCCTGGAAGTTGCGGCGACGTGGCTGGCCCTCGGGCTCGATACGGATCACGCGATCTTCTATCGGCAGACGGATATTCCCGAGATTCCCGAGCTGACGTGGATACTGAGCTCGGTGACTGCGAAGGGCCTGATGAATCGTGCCCATGCATACAAAGCGGCGGTCGCGGCAAACGAGGAAGTTGGCCAGAAGGATCCCGACAAGGGCGTCACGATGGCGCTGTTCGGTTATCCGGTGCTGATGACCGCCGACATCCTGCTGTTCAGTGCGCACAAGGTGCCGGTCGGGAAAGACCAGAAGCAGCATGTCGAGATGGCGCGCGACATCGCGCAACGATTCAATCATGTATTCGAGGATCTGTTCGTATTGCCCGAAGCGATCATCGACGACAGCACCGCCGTGTTGTCCGGTCTCGACGGGCGCAAGATGAGCAAGAGCTATAACAATACGATCCCGCTGTTCGAGCCCGAGAAAAAGTTCCGTAAGCTGATCATGAAGATCAAAACGAATTCGCTGGAGCCCGGTGAACCCAAGGACACCGAGGGCAGCACGCTCTTCGAGATCTACAAGGCATTCGCGACTGAACCCGAGATCGAGAACATGCGCCGGCAGTTCGCGGAGGGTATCGGCTGGGGACAGTGCAAGCAGGAACTCTTCGAGTATCTGAACGAGCATCTGAAAGACGCCCGCGACGAGTACAACCGGTTAATCGACGATCCGGGATATGTCGAGGGCGTATTGAAGAACGGCGCCGAGCGTGCACGTGAAATTTCGGTGCCGTTTATGGAGAAGATTAGACATGCCGTCGGAATTCGTCCGCTCGGTTAGTTGCATTCGCGATCGAAACCCCGAGGTTAGGCTCGCTGAGATGTGTCAGAAGGGATTGGCCGGCGGTTTTCTGAGACCGTGCGCGGCAGGGACGCCGCGCTCGAGCCTACATGGATGTATTCACGGCG
>JBLYYV010000308.1:0-8870 GCA_048550095.1 Gammaproteobacteria bacterium | reverse complement strand
GGAGAAGCCGCCCGCGATGATCAGCACGATGGAACTGCGCGGCACGACGTCGATCGCAACCGACGCTCTCAGGAAGCGCAGGCGTTCCTCTTGCGACAGGCTTTCGTTCGCGACGCTGCGCGCACTGACGTAGATGCCCCAATCGGGCCCGAGCCAATAGGCGAACAACAGTACGTGAACGAAGACCAGCAGCGTATACCCGTCAAGGTTCATGTCATGCGTCCCGGGTCAGCTCGGCATCCAGCAGTTGGAGGCGCTCCGGCGTTCCGACATCGATCCATCGACCCGGGTAAAGCTCGCCGCTGATCCGACGACGATCCATCGCATCGAGCAGCAGAGGCGCGAGCGGAAACTTGCCCGGCTCACACGACGCAAACATGGCGGGGTGCAGCAGCGAGATCCCGGAATACGTGAACATCGGATCACCCTGGGCCTGCACGCCGCCGTCATCGAGCGCGAAATCACCCCGCACGTTGTGCTCCGGGTTCGCGACCAGCAGCAGGTGCCCGAGTATTCGCGGCTCGAGGCTCCGCTCCGGATAGGGAAAATCGCAATAGACGTCCCCGTTGACCAGCCAGAACGGCTCGTCCCCCAGCAAAGGCAACGCATGATGGATGCCGCCGCCGGTTTCCAAAGCCACCGGCCCCTCATCGCTATATGCTATTTTCACACCATATTTATCGCCCGGTCCGAGGAAATCCCGAATCTGCTCCCCGTGCCAGGACAGGTTGATAACGATTTCATCGACGCCGGCGGCCGCCAGCGCACCGATATGGTGTTCGATCAGGGCGCGACCGCCGACCTCGAGCAACGGCTTGGGCGTCGAATCCGTCAGCGGTCGCATTCGCTCGCCGCGACCGGCCGCGAGAATCATGGCTTTCATGGGGCAAGTGTAATGAACTTTCGCGGTGAAGAGACCGACAACGGCATTACGCGCTGGCGAATTTGCCGACCGATGCGCCGATGCCTCCGATATAATCCCGGCGTTGTTAGCGTTCGCGTGATTTAGAACATTGTTGCGGCTTTTCCTCCTGGCTCTGTTGTGCTGCCTGTCGCCTGCTTGGGGTCAGGGATCTGCATCGCCGTCGCCGGCGGATGAGCTCGTTGACCCCCCGCCGCCCAGCGACCCAAACGTTTTCAGTCCGAACGGCTGGGCGCCGAAGCCCGGCTCGCAGGCCGGCTGGGGCAGCTGCGTCGTAACCGCACCCCCGCCTCCGGTCGACGGAGTTCCCGACGGCGAAATCGAGATTCGCGGCGGGCGCGTCGAGTACCGCATCGGAGGCGATGCCAGCTTCAGCGAAAACATCACGCTGGTCAGCGGCGACAAGATGCTGACGGCCGAAGGCGCGAAATTCGACCGCGACGCTAATGTCTTTTCCGTCGATGGCTCGGTCGAGTTTCGCGATGCCACCACGCAGGTGCGCGCCAGCGGAGCGAAGTACGATGCCAACAGATCCGAAGTCACTTTCGACGACGCCGACTTCACGCTCTGGTCGGTCCCGGCACGCGGATCGGGCGACTTCATCAAGGTCGAGCAGGAAGGCAAGCTGCTGCTGGAGGGCGTTAGCTACACGTCGTGTCCCGAAGGCAAGAATGACTGGGTGCTGAGCGCCAGCAAGATCACCATCGACCAGGAAAAAGGGGTCGGCACGGCCCGCAATGCCAAGCTCACGTTCAAGCGCGTCCCGATCCTGTGGTTCCCATACCTGTCATACCCGGCATCGAACGAGCGCAAATCCGGATGGCTGATACCGGATTTCGGCACCAACAGCACACGCGGCATCGACATCGAAGTGCCCTACTACTGGAACATCGCCCCGCAGTTCGACGCGACGCTGACCCCACGCCTGATGACCAAGCGCGGCGTGCAGCTGGGCAGTGAGTTTCGCTACCTGACACAGAAACATAACGGCGTGCTGACGGCCGAGTATCTGCCGAACGACGACATTACCGGCGAGCACCGCGCGCTCGCGGCGATTCGGCATGTGTCGGACTTTACGGACGCCTGGCGCGGCGTGGTCCATGCGACGGATGTCTCGGACTCGAATTACTTCGAAGACCTGTCCTCGGGGCTCGCGTCGACCAGTCAGACGCACCTGCTGCGGCGCGCCGACCTGGAGTTCTTCAGCAACGTCTGGCAGGGCCTCCTGCGGTTCGAGAACTACCAGACGATCGACGATACGATCGAACCCATCGACGACCCGTACCAGACGGCACCGAAACTCGCGGTTCGCGGCTTCACGCCGAATGGCTGGCTCGGCCTGCAATACTCGCTGGACGGCGAGCTGGCTTACTTCACCCGCGACATCGGCGTCACGGGTGTGCGCGGCCACGTCATGCCCGAGATCGCGCTCCCGCTGGACCTGAATGTCATGTCGATCGAGCCGGCTGTCGCCTACGAATACACGGCTTACAACCTGCAAGACACGCTGCCGGGTGAGGACGAAACCCCGAGCCGCAACGCGCCGATCTTCAGCGTCGACGTCGCGACGACGCTGGAGCGGCTGACGCCGAAGCGCGGCTGGTTGCAGACGTTGGAGCCGCGCATCCTGTATGCCTTCATTCCGTTTCGCGACCAGCGCGATCTGCCCGTGTTCGACACGATCGTGCCGGACCTCAATGTCGTCCAACTGTTTCGTCGCAACCGATTCGTCGGTTACGACCGGCTCGGCGACACGAACCAGGTAAGCATCGGCGTAACGACGCGACTGATCGATGCAGCCGACGGCGGCGAATTCCTGCGCGCCACGATCGGCGACATCCTGTACTTCAGTGATCGCGAGGTTACGCTCCCGGGCGGACAGGGATCCGACAGCAACAAATCCGACTACCTGTTCGAACTCGGCATGAAGCTGCGCGAAAACTGGCGCACCGCCTTCGTCTATCAATACAACTCGGACGATCGCGAAACCAAATGGACCGACGTGCGCCTGAACTATCGGGCGAGCAGCACGAAGATCGCCAATTTCGTCTATCGCTATCGCAAGGACCTGCTCGAGGAATTCGACGTTTCGGCGGCCTGGCCGATCGCCGGTCGCTGGAACCTGATCGGGCGCTACAACTACTCGATTCTCGATAGCAAACCGCTCGAATCACTGGTCGGCGCCGAATACGCGACGTGCTGCTGGGCAATACGCACGAGCGTGCGGCGCTACCTGGCCAGCAGAACGGGCGACTCGGACACCGGCTTCTCTATACAACTGATTTTGAAGGGCTTCGGCAGCACAGACAGCGCCGCGGACAGATTGCTGGATCGCGGGATTCTCAGTTATTACTAATCTGGGTTATTACGCCCCAGCTTGCGCCTGCGCATCTTGCGATATTCAACGATGTGGCAATCGAACTCCATCAGGACTTCGCCAACCGCCTCGTCCGAATTCTTCGGCTCGATATTCAACATCGAACCTTCATCCTGCCACAGCGCCGCCATATCCGCCCGGTGCTTGAGCCAGGTTGCGATGCGTCCGATCAACGGCAAACGCGCGTACCCGAGCGAACTGCGAATGTAGAGTCGAGTCGTATTCTCGTCCACCGGAACGCCGGCGAAGACGGTCAGAAACTTCGGATTCAGGTGCAGCAGCGACATGTTCGGGTAGAGAATTTGCGACAGCACCGGCAGATCGGTCGTCGACGGCGGGTATACCGAGATCACGTTGCCGTCGACGCTCGTGCCGACGTCGATCGGATCGGGCAACGACCAGGCCAGCGTGCTGCGATGAACCGTGCCGAGATGGGCGACATCCACCGTGTTCTCGATGAAGCGCGTGAAATGGAGCGGCCATTGTTTCGCCGTCCAGCAATGCTGCAGTTTGTCATCGGCCGCCTCGACCGCTTCGAAAAACGGCGGATCGGGCAGATCACGATCAGCCTCACCCCAATAAACGAATACCCATCCACAGCGTTCCCGCACCTCGTAGCGGCGGGCACACAGCTTCTTTGGAATGAGAGCGTCGACCGCGCGACGAGGCGTTCTCACGCAGCGGCCGGAACGGTCAAACTGAAAGCCGTGATACGGGCATTCGACGTTGTCATTCCGAACCCGCCCGGTCGCGAGAGAGGCACCCATGTGCGGGCACCGCGCGTCTAGCGCGGCCAAGTCGCCAGCGCGCGACCTCCACAGCACCAGCTCTCGCCCATACAGGCGAACGCTGCGCTTGCGACCGCGCCGGAACTCTTCGGACAACCCCACCGCGTACCATTCGTTATCGAATGCCTGCAATCGCCCTTCCCCCGGTGCGTTTTTCGCTATCCTATGGTAAACGACTGAATGATAGCGTTTTATTTCTCATATACACTACAATCCCGGCGGCAACACAGCGCCCGGCCCGCGGTGCATTTTCGCCGCCACTGGTTGAGCAACAGATATCCTGAACACATGAACAGACTGCGTCTAATTTTCATCTGCCTGTGCCTCGGCGTCGCTGCAAAGGCGCCGGCACAAACCATCGAACTCAGCAGCACCGGTCAGCGACTCGATGGCGTCGTCGCCATCGTCAACGACGGTGTCGTACTTGCAAGCGAGCTCGAAGCCGAGATCGCAACGATCGTCGAACGCTTGCAGCAGCAGGGCACGCCGGTACCGGACATGAATGCGCTAGTGCCGCAGGTTCTCGAGCGACTCGTCGTGCAACGCATCCAGCTCCAGAGAGCCGAGCGCCTGGGGGTCCAGATTCCCGACGAGCAGCTGAATATGGCGTTGTCGAACGTCGCCCAGCGCAATGGCGTTGCGCTGTCCGATATGCCGGCACTCCTGGCGGAACAGGGAATCGACTACAACACCTACCGCGAGGACATGCGCAAGCAGCTATCCGTCGAACAACTTCGGCAGCGTGACGTCATCGGTCGTATCAACGTGACACCGCGAGAACTCGACGAATACCTGGAGCGGCAACAGGGCCGAGGTTCTGCGAGCGAAGAATTCAAGCTGTCGCATATCCTGATCTCGATTTCGGCCTCGGCAACCAGCGCGGACATCGCCGCGGCCGAGGAAAGGATCAGCAAGATCTACGAAAAGGCCGCGGCCGGCGAGCCCTTCGCGGAACTCGCCGTCACCTTTTCCGACGGCCAGAATGCACTCGAGGGCGGCAGCATTGGTTGGCGCAAAGGCACCGAGCTGCCAACGCTGTTCGCCGAGGTCGTGCCCGGGCTGCAGGCCGGTCAGATATCTGAACCGATACGCAGTGCCAGCGGGTTTCATATCGTGCGCCTCGACGATCTCCGCGGCGCCGAGCCGATCATGGAGAATCAGACGCGTGCACGTCATATCCTGATCACGACGAACGAGGTCCTCGACGATTTCTCCGCGGAACAGAAGCTCAGCGAGATCCGCGAGCAGGTTCTCGCCGGCGACGACTTTGCCGCCGTCGCCAAGGCCGTATCGGAAGACCCGGGCTCGGCCATCGAAGGCGGCGATCTCGGCTGGCAGGGGCCCGGTACTTTTGTCCCGGAATTTCAGGCCGTCTGCGACACTTTGGAGATCGACGAAATCAGCGAACCGTTCAAATCGCCATTCGGCTGGCACATCGTGCAGCTGCTGGAGCGCCGCGTCTATGACAAGACCGATGAGGTTGAACGACAGCAGGCGATCATGGCGATTCGCAACAGCAAGCTCGAAGAAGAGACCGAGTTGTGGGCGCGTCGAATGCGCGACCAGGCGTTCGTCGAATATCGACTCTGACCACACGGCCGCGCCGCGGTCCCGACCCGCATGAACCCGTCGACCGCAACACCAACCCCGCGCATCGCGATAACGCTCGGCGAACCGGCGGGCATCGGACCCGATATCGTCGCGAGGATCTGCGCCGAAGCATGGCCGGTAGAGCTCATCGTCGTTGGCGACGCGGGTCTGCTGCGCGAACGAGCGCGGCTCGGCGGCATCAAGCTTGACGTTCACGACTTTGCGGCCGATGCAACGGCGCGGCCGAGTGTCGCCGGCCGGGTGCTGGCCATCGATAGCGAACTTGCCAGCGAATGTACGCCCGGCGTACTGAATAGGTCGAACTCCGCCGGCGTCGTAGCGACGCTCGAGCGCGCCTGCGATGGCTGCATTGCCGGCGAGTTCGCCGCGATGGTCACGGCGCCGGTGCACAAAGGAATCATCAACGACGCGGGTATTCCGTTCTCGGGACACACTGAATTTCTGGCCGAACGCGCGGGCGCGGATTTACCGGTCATGTTGCTGGTAGCCGGCGACCTGCGGGTCGCGCTCGTGACCACGCATCTCGCGCTGCGCGACGTCGCCGACGCGATCAAACCCGACCGGGTGCGCGACACGATCGGCGTTCTGCACGATGGGCTGCGCAAATGGTTCGGACTCCCTGATCCGCGCATCACCGTTCTCGGACTGAACCCGCATGCCGGTGAATCCGGGCACCTCGGCACCGAGGAACTCGAGATCATCGAGCCGGTGATGTCGGAAATGCGGGCTGACGGGCTGACGTTGCTGGGCCCGCTGCCGGCCGATACCGCTTTCACACGCCACAGCCTGGAGCAGACCGACGCGGTGCTGGCGATGTATCACGACCAGGGTCTGCCGGTGCTGAAGCACAGTGGCTTCGGGCGCGCGGTCAACGTCACGCTGGGCCTGCCGATCATTCGGACGTCCGTCGATCATGGAACGGCGCTCGACCTCGCCGGAACGAACCGCAGCGATACCGGTAGCCTGCGCACGGCGCTCGAGCTGGCGATCGACATGCAGGCACACGCGGCGACATGAACGATCATCGCCCGAGGAAACACTTCGGCCAGAACTTTCTGCACGATCGCAACATCATTGCCAAGATTCTCGCCGCGGTCGCCGCTCAACCCGACGATCACTTCGTCGAAATCGGACCCGGGCACGGCGCCCTGACGCAACCGCTGCTGCAGCAGGTTGCCGGGCTCGACGTCGTCGAGATCGACCGCGATCTCGCGGCCGCCATCGAACGCGACCTCGACGATCCGCGGCTGACCGTGCATCGCGCGGACGCGCTCAGGTTCGACTTCGCGACGATCGCCGGCGGACCGGCTTCGCTGCGGCTGGTCGGCAACCTCCCCTACAACATCTCTACACCGCTGCTGTTTCATTTCCTCGACTACAGCAGCCTGTTTCGCGACGCCCACGTCATGCTGCAGAAAGAGGTGGTCGAGAGAATGGCAGCGGTGCCGGGCAACAAAACCTATGGACGCCTGACGGTATCACTGGCGGCGCGTTGTCGGGTCGAATCCCTGTTCATCGTCAAGCCCGGTTCGTTCACACCCGCGCCTCGCGTCGACTCGGCCGTCGCCAGGTTGACGCCCGACCCCGATCGACGGGGCCGCATCGCCGATGAGGCCGCGTTTGATAAAGTCGTCGCGCAAGCCTTCAATCAGCGCCGCAAACAGCTCGCGAATGCGCTTCGCAACATGATCACGCATGAACAAATCGAATCCCTCGGCATCGATCCGGAGACGCGGGCGGAAACGCTCGACGTCGAAGCGTTTATCCGGCTCGGAAACTTCTTTGCGGAATTGCCTGGAATGCCCGAGGATAGCGATAATAAGGCCCACCGATCGGGGTAATACCGGCCATGGATGGTGAAACAATCAAGGTAAATGTCGAGTCGCGCTTTCTGCCGGATCAATCCGATGAGGAAGGCAATCGCTATGTTTTCGCGTACACGATTACGATCCACAATGATGGCAAGCTCGCGGTCAAATTGCTGACGCGGCGCTGGCTGATTACCGATGCCGGCGGGAAAATACAGGAGGTGGCCGGCGACGGGGTCGTCGGGGAGCAACCGACCATCAGGCCCGGCAACTACCATCGCTATTCGAGCTTCTCCGTCATCGAAACGCCGGTCGGAACGATGGAAGGCAGCTACGGCATGATCGACAAAGAGGGCGAATCCTTCGACGCCGCGATCCCTGTATTCCGACTGGCCGTGCCGGGCATCGTCAACTGATGGCGATATTCGCGATCGGCGATGTCCAGGGCTGCTACGACGAACTCGCTCGGCTTGTCGACAAGCTGCGGTTCGACCCTGCCGACGATGAACTTTGGTTCGTCGGCGATCTCGTCAGCCGCGGGCCGAAGTCACTGAAGACCCTGCGCTTCATCAAAGGCCTCGGCGATTCGGCAAAGGTCGTGCTCGGCAACCACGACCTGCACCTGTTGGCCGCACGCGCAGTGAAAGACTGGCGCTACGGGCTGGATCCAAGTCTCAGCAAAATCTTCAAGGCCGATGACGGCGACGAGCTTCTCGACTGGCTGCGCAATCGTCGCCTCGCGATGTACCGACCGAAGATGAACACCTTACTTGTTCACGCCGGCGTGTACCGGGATTGGGATCCGCTGCAAACGGTGAAGCTGGCGAAGGAAGTGGAAAAGGAATTACGCGGCAAGAAATACAAGTCGTTCTTCGAGAAGATGTATGGCAATCACCCGGACAAATGGTCACCGAAGCTGAGCGGCATGGCGCGGTTGCGCTTCATTACGAACTGCCTCACACGCGTCCGCTACTGCCGACGCGACGGCAGCCTCGACTTCGACCAGAAAGGCCCGCCAGGTTCCCAGCCGAAGAGACTGCTCCCCTGGTTCGAACTCAAGGGGCGAGCCTCGAAGTCGGTGCGGATCGTCTGCGGGCACTGGTCATCGCTAGGACTCGTTACGCAGCCCAACCTGCTGATGATCGACACCGGCTGCGTATGGGGCCGAAAGCTCACGGCCGCTCGGCTCGACGGGCCATTGAAAATCGTCGCGGTGTCGGCGAATAGCTGATCGGGCGTGCAGCAAAGCCTGGTCCGGCAAGCCAAAACAATTTCTTTCCCTTCAGCGCGCCTCAGGACGCTGGTTTCAAACCCGGGACGCTGCCGTTGACCCGAATCGCGGCCGGAATGTTTGCTTCCGGCGC
>JBLYYV010000307.1:0-7259 GCA_048550095.1 Gammaproteobacteria bacterium | reverse complement strand
GCCCGGCCGCGACCGAGTAACCGAGTGCCAGGCCCGCGGCGCCGCCGAACGACGCCAGAAAGATCGCTTCCGAAAGAAACAGCGCGATGATCTGTCGACGCGTGGCGCCGAGCGCTTTCAGCAGTCCGACCTCGCTCGTGCGCTGGCTGACCGCGACGAGCATGACGTTCATGATCAGCACGCCCGCGACGATCAGGCTGACCGAAGCGATTCCGGCGAGCGCGCGCGTCAGCGTATCGAAGATGCCGTCGAACGTCGCCAGCACCGCGTCCTGGGTGATGACCGTCACGTCTTCCTGGCCATAGTGGCGTTCCTTGATGATCTCGGCGACGTCGCGTTTCGCCGCGGTCATGTCGCCCCGGTCGGTGGCCTGGATGATGACGCGGAACAGGCCCTGAACGTTGTAGAGGATCTGTGCATACGCGACCGGCACGATGACGATCTCGTTCGCGTCGATCATCAGCGACGTGCCCTCGGTCGCGAGGACACCGCTGACGCGGCAGCGTCGGCCGCCGACGCGCAGCCATTCGCCGATCGGCGACTTCGTGCCGAACAATTCGGTCCTGACGTTCTTCCCGATGACGCAGACGGGCGGCGCCCGATCCATGTCCACGTCAGGCAGCCACTCGCCGCTTGCCATCTTCCAGTTGCGGATTTCCAGGAAGTCATGGGTCGTTCCAAGCACCGCCGTGTCGCGCTCGAGGCCGCCATAAGAGACCGGCATGCTGCCGACGACGATCGGCGCGAGGATCTCCACGTTCGGGCTGCGGTACAGGGCGCGGGCATCGTCGAGCGTGATGTCGCGCTCCACGGTGCCGGTCAGTGCGCCCGGCATCTGGCCGCTGGTTTCCGTCTTGCCGGGAAACACGATCAGCAGGCGCGTGCCGAGCGCCTGGAACTCGCCGGTAACGTAGTCGCGTGCGGTCTCGCCCAGCGACGTCAGCAGCAGCACGGAGCCGACGCCGATCGACGTCGCCAGCAACATCATCGCCGTGCGCAGCGGGTAGCGCACGATGGCGCCGATGGCGATGCGATTGGTGTCGGCGAATCTCATGCTTCGGCCGCTTGCCCGAGTATCGCCTGGTCGTTGTCAGTCGCGACGCGGCCGTCCAGCATCCGGATCTGCCGGCCGGACCGCCGCCCGATCGCAGGATCATGAGTCACGACGATCAGCGTCAGTCCCTGGCGATTCAGTTCTTCCATGATGTCGACGATTTCCTGGCCGGATTTGCTGTCCAGGTTACCGGTCGGCTCGTCGGCGAGCAGGATGGTCGGCTCCATGACGATCGCGCGAGCGATGGCGACGCGCTGGCGTTCGCCGCCGGACAGCTGGTCGGGCCGGTGATCGAGTCGTGCGGCCAGGCCGACGCGTTCGAGCGCCGTTTCGACCCGCCGCTTGCGTTCGGCCGGCGCCAGCCCGCCGAGTACCATCGGCAATTCGACGTTCTCGAACGAGTTCATCCGCGGCACGAGGTGGAACGACTGGAACACGAACCCGATCTTGCTTTGACGAACGGCGGCGAGATCATCGTCGTTCATCGTCGCCGTGCTGATGTCGTCGAGTCGGTATTCGCCGCTGGACGGCGAGTCGAGCAGGCCGAGCACGTTGAGCAGCGTGGACTTGCCGGAGCCGGACGGCCCCATGATCGAGACATACTCGCCGGATTCGATCTCGAGGTTGACGTGGTCGAGCGCGTGAACCACCTGGTCCCCGACCTGGAAGTTGCGGCATAGGTCTTCTAACTTTATCATGCTAGTCCGTGCGCCTATTTCAAGGTTGCCGTGGCGCCATCTTCGACGCCTTCTCGGTCGACCGTCAGCACGACCTGTTCGCCCGCATCCAGGCCCGACAGGATTTCCGCGAACTCCCAGCTGCGGACCCCGATCTCGATGCCGCGTTTCGTCAGGGTATTGTCTTCTAAAACATAGACGTTCGTCCCGTCGACGATCGTCTGCGTCGGTATGCGCAGCACGTTCTTGCGTGTCTGCAGCACGATTTCGACGTCGGCGCTATAGCCTGGCAGCAGCCTGTCGCTGTCGGGGTTCTCGATCTCGGCTTCGATCTCGACGGTGCGCGCCTGTTTCTCGGTATCGAGCACGTAGGGCGCCACGCGCCGGACGAAGCCCGGAAACTTCTGATTCGGAAACGCGTCCATCGTGATCGCCGCTTTCTGTCCGGCGGAGATGGCCGGCGCGTCGACCTCGTCGATCGGTGCGCTTATATAGAGACACTTGGAGTCGATCAGGTCGACCGTTGGCGGCGTCGCGATGCCGACCGGCGACGGCGTGACGAACTCGCCGAGTTCGCCATTGATCTCGGCGATGATTCCGTCGAACGGTGCGCGCAGCAGCGTGCGCTCGAGGTGTGCCTTGGCGACCTCGATCCGGGCGTCGCTAACGAGCGCCGCATCGTTAGAAGCCGCGCAGGCTGCTTTTTGTGCCTTCGCCTCGCCGACCGCACGCGCTGTCGCTTCCTCGGCCGCGAGTCCCTTCTCCAGCAGGCTCGACAGGCGCCGCGCTTCCTGCTGGGCGACTTCCGCGCGCGTGCAGACTTCGTCGCGTCGCCCGCGGCTCGCTATCGCGTCGCGTTTTGCGAGCTGCAGCTCGGCACGGAGGTCGTCGTTCCACAATTCCAGCATGACCTGGCCGGCCTCGACGGCGTCGCCTTCGTGCACCGGGAGCTTGGCGATCTGCCCGCCGAGGGCCGGCGACATGCCGGCTCGACGGCATGCGTCGACCGTGCCCGCGCGGGTATTGGATACCGTCGAGACCACGTCGCCGTAGTCGACCTCGACGACCGTCACGACGACCGGCTTCGATCGCGTCAGGAACACATATGCTGAGATGGCGCCGACCACGAGGACGGCCAGCAGGATCCATTTTCCCATGCTATTCATTTTTTTCTCGGGGGCTCACTGGGGGAGACTCGTATCAGGCAGCTTCTGAGTATATCGGTGAGTCGTGGCATCCATAATAGGCATTTTCCGGGGCACCCGTGCCCTGGCCTTATAGTGATATCTATATTGTTCGCGCCTGAGGCTATATAGTTTCAGGCATCTTAGATCTGCCGTTCCGGCAGTAGTAAATTGACAAGAGAATTCTCAATGAATGACGACAATAATCTCGCCCTGTTCTGTGATTTCGAAAATATCGCGCTCGGCGTGCGGGATGCCAAGTACGCGAAATTTAATATCCATAAGGTGCTCGAGCGGCTGCTGCTGAAGGGTAGCATCGTGACCAAGAAAGCTTACTGCGACTGGCAGCGCTACAAGGAATTCAAGGCGACGATGCACGAGGCGGCATTCGAGCTGATCGATATCCCGCATGTAAGCCTGTCGGGCAAGAATTCGGCAGATATCAGAATGGTCGTCGACGCGCTGGACCTGTGTTACACGAAGGAGCATATCGATACCTTCGTCATCATCTCCGGCGATTCGGACTTTTCTCCGCTCGTCAGCAAGCTGCGGGAGAACGCCAAGACGGTGATCGGCGTCGGCGTCAAGAACTCGACATCCGACCTGTTGATGAGCAACTGCGATGAATTCATTTATTACGATGACCTCGTCGCGGCGCGCGAAACCGGCGGCGAAAAACGTGCGAAGACTCGCACGAAGAAGGCGTCGAAAAAGAAGCCGGCGGCTCAGGGCAAGTCCTCGGACGATCGCGAGCAGGAAGCGATCGACCTCGTGGTCGAAACGGCCGAGGCGTTGAACGCGGAGAAGGGCGACCGGGCGAAGTTGTGGGGTTCGATGGTCAAGCAGGCTTTGAAGCGCCGTCGCCCGGGTTTCAATGAGTCTTTCTATGGTTTTCGTTCGTTCAATGACCTGCTCGAGGAAGCGCGGTCACGCGGATTCCTCGAGATGGAAATGGATGAAAAATCAGGTGGTTATGTGATCAGGAGCGTCGCACGGCCATAGCTGATGGGCGGCGCACTAGTCGGCGCGACGTGACTCCGCCGGCGGCGAGCGCTCGCCGGGCTCGAATTCGATCATGACGACTTCCCAGTTTTCGACGTCGGGGTGGTCCGGGATCATCTTGTAGTCGACGATCTCGCTGTACTTGCCGCGTAGCTGAATCTCCATCATCGACGTACGCAAATGGTCCTGTCGATTCCTGCCGTTCAGTCTAATCCGCAGCAACCCTCTGCCCGGTGAACTCTGGACGCGTCCCCACAGGCGAAACAGCCGCTGATTGACGTCGTATCTCAGCGAACCGCGAACGCAGAGCAGCCTCTCCTGATCGCAAATTTGTTCGTTCTCGAACAGGTAGTAGCGCGGCCCGGCGGCCGCATTCGGCGCCAGCAGCAAGGCCGTCAAGATGCACGCGGCCAGCCTGGTGCGGAGCGCTCGATACGCTGGCGCGGGTCGCTCGATTCGGTATCGCGGCCTTGCTCCGAAATGCCTCAACGCGAATTCGCCCTTACGTAATGGTTGCGAGCCTCCCGGGCGAGTGTAAACGCCCGGATATTGCGCTAGTTTATACCTCTGTCCCGTCGCGGAGATACGCCTTGGAATTTCGTGCCCTCGTTGCCCTGCTGGAGTCACGCGGAGAGATGATCACCGTGCGTCGGCAGGTTGACCGGAAGTACGAGCTGCCGGCGCTGCTGGCGCAGGCCGAGGCGCGCGAACGAGCGATTCGATTCGAGAACGTCGCGGGCAGCGACTTTCCGGTCGTCGGCGGCGTGTTGACGTCAACGCGTCGCTGGGCACTCGGCCTCGGCCAGCCGGCCGACCTGTTCGATGCCCCGAATGCCCTCGAGGACTATGTCGCGGCCGCGGTTGCCGCGCCGCTGGAGGCGCGGACGTCCGATCGTGGTCCCGTCGCCGAAGTCGTCATCCGCGGCGACGACGTCGATATGGCCCGTGTGCCGGCACCCTTGTTCTTCAGCGGCGACTCGCATCCGTTCATTTCGGCGGGCCTCGGCTTCTCTCTCGACCCGAATACCGGCAAGCAGAACGTCGGTTTTTACCGGGTTCCGATCATCGACCGTCGCACCATCTCCGTCAGCGCGGGCCCGACCAGTGATTTGCGCAGGATTTATGACGCGCATCGCGAGAGCGGTGCGAAACTACAGGTGGCGCTGGCGATCGGCGTGACGCCGGCGTTGCAGATCGCGGCCGCCGCCGACATCCCCGCCGATATCGCCGATGTCGATGTGGCCGGAGCCCTGCAGCGCGAGCCGCTCGAGATGATCAAGTGTCAGACGAGCGATATCCTGGTGCCGGCCGACGCGGAATTCGTGATCGAGGCGACGGTGAATCTCGACGACTGGGTCGACAACGTCATGGGTGAGTTCGGCGATCAGTACGGCAAGACGAATGCACCGACCGCGACCGTCGATGCCATCACGCATCGTCGCGAACCGTCATTCCACGTCATCATGGCCGGCATGAATCGCGAGCATAATTACCTCGGGCGGATGCTCGGCTATCACCTGCGCGCCGGAATCCTCGACAGTCTGAGCCAATCGTTTCCGACCGTCCGCGACGTCTGCGTCGACATGACGCCCCAGCGCACCGGCATGCGCGCGCAGGTCACCGTGTCGGTCGACAAGCAATCGGACGATGAGCCACGCGCGATCATCGAGGCGATTTACGCGATGAAATTCGGGCGATTCCCGCTGTCGATGCTGCTGCACCGGATCGTCGTCGTCGATCCGGACGTCGATATACGCGATCACCGCGAGATTGACTGGGCGATTGCGAGCCGCATGAACAGCGCGAAGCAGTTTTCTGTTTTTGAGGACGAGACCGGTCGCGGCGCCGCGGTTACGCGACTGGGCTACGACGCGACGGCGCCGATCGCGTTGCGCGAAGTACTCCGACGGCCGGATATCCCGGGCGAGTCAGGCTACGATCTGAACGATTATCTGGCCGACCACTAATAACGCGACAGACTGGGCGCTCATTCGAAGAAGGGTTTGACGTCGCGGTTCGAAACCATGAAGCAGTTCACCAGCAACCACTTAAGGTTCATTCCGATCCTCTCGGCGCGTGGTTCCGTCCAGCTGTAGCCGATTTCCTTCACGCCGTCGTCGGTTTTCTCGATCAGGTACATCACGAAGGAATTGCGCGTAAACGCGCCGACCTCATTGTTCATCGGCCAGCGAACGTTGCGCAACGTCAGCCCAAAGGTTCTCCCTTCTTTCGACTCGAACCACTGCAGCGCTCCCTGATCGTGCATGTCCTCGATAGGGTATCGATCGAACGGTTCGTCACGCCCGCCGCTGACGCCGGGGATGTCCACGTAGCAGCTGAATCTGCGTGCACGCGTCAGTTCGAACAGCGTCGATTGACCGGTCGTCAGCCACAGATCTTTGGTCGTGAGTTGCAGTTCTGCAGCGCAGTCAGTGGATTTATTGATGCCCCAAAATTGTCCGGCGTCGCGGCGCCAGAGCACGTCGCAGCCTTCCCGGTAGGCCGGTCCGTCGTCGCCCACCAGGTAACGTTTCATGCGCACGAGGCGCGGGTCGTCGTCGGCCGTCAGCAACCAGAGTTCCCGATCGCTCGGCGTCGCATCGCGGCCGCGATACAGCTCATACGAAAAGAGCGGGGCGCCGATTGCGTCGTCCTCGACCGCGGCGATCTCGGCGCGGGCGCGGTCGTGACGCTCTTCCTCGGGAAACTTCAGGCGCGTGTCGAAGTAATTCTGATTGGCATTGTCGTAGAGGCCGGATAGTAACTCCGCCATGACCTGCAAGTTGCGCTCGCCGGGCGTCCCGTCCTGGCCCTGGGCGAGAGCTGTGTTATCGACGATCAGCGCCAGGCAGATAAACATGAGTCTCGACATGTTATTCACCGTTTCTGTCAGTGGCCGGTCGGGGCCGCAGCCTCGATATGCTTCTGAAACACCGTCCAGCTCGTCTCATTCGGCCTGGAATCGTCGACCGGCGGCGGCTGGAAGTACGTCGGATAGCGTTCCTTCAGTACCGACATCAGGGGCTCCGGGATGTCTGCCTCGTTCCAGCTGCTGAAGCCGGTTGCATTGACGACCATCAGGCCGGGTTTGGAGCCCATCTGCATCCATGGCAGCCACTGAGCAATACGTGACCAGCTGATGTAGTTCCGGCCGAGGCTATCGGCATTGAGTATCTCGTCGGCGATGTATGTCGTGTTGAAAATTTCCATGGCATGGTAATAGCCGCCGACGTACTTCTGATAGTTGCCACCGAGCGGGTTGTCGTAGAACAGCTGCACTTCGACACTGATCATTGCGATGTCGCCTTACAGCCGCTTCGATGCGGCCGCGGGTTTGCCGTC
>JBLYYV010000306.1:0-23394 GCA_048550095.1 Gammaproteobacteria bacterium | reverse complement strand
GCCGGTCGGTTATCGGGGCGGCATAAGGTATCAGCTTCGACTCGTTCCACCAAGGATCCTCGTCAAATCCTGTGGCTTGCAGCAGCGCGACGCAAACGGCGGCCAGCACGCCACCGCGCACGACGCCGAAGACCCCACCGAGAAGCCGGTTGGTGCCGCTGAGACCGGTCTGCTCCATCAGAATCGACAGCAACCGGCTGACCACGCCGGCCCCGAATAACGCGGCGATCAGCATCAACAGACGCGCCGACCAGAGCTTCAGGACCGGGTCCTCGATAAAATCGGGCAGCCGCTGGGCGAGATCGTCACCAAACTGCCATGCGCCCCAAACGGCAACGACCCAGCCGGACAGCGCCAGCGCCTCCTTGACGAAGCCACGATACGCGCCCAGCAGTGCCGACAGAACCAGGATGCCGATCAGCAGGTAATCAATTCCGACCATTCGCTATTCGCCCGTCGCTCAGCCAACCGCGTCCTGCTCGGCAACCTGGCCCTTGAAACCGGCCTTTTGCAGCTGCCCCGCCAGTTTGGCCGCCTCATCGCGCGTCTTCTTCGGCGGCCCGACCCGCACTCGATACAGGGTTTTCCCGGATCGTTCGATCGGCATCAGGTAAGACTTGAAACCCTTGGCCCGTGTCTGGTCGGCCAGACCCTGCGCGTTCGTCCGACTCGAGAAGCTGCCCAACTGAACGACCCAACCCGCCGCCAGTAAAGCCGACGGCGCAGACGCGACCTTGACCTCGGGAGTCGGCTTGGGTTCCGGCTGCTTCTCGGGCGCGGCAGCCGTTCTTGTCTTCGCCGGCGCGGGCTCGGTCTTCGGCGCTGCCGTCGGCCCGGGTTTTGCGACAGTTTTCGGACTCGCTGCTGCTTCGGATTTCGCCGGAGATTTCTGCGGTACTTCGGCCACGATCTTCGGTTTCGATTCGGTCGCAGGCTGCGCGGGTTCCGCCGCCGGCTTGGCGACCGCCTGTTCGGCCGGCCCCGCAACAGCGGTCGCCTCAGTGGCTATCGGCGGGCTGTCGGCCGGTCGGTCGGGCCTGATCGTGACCTGGCGCATGGGTGCTTCGGGCGTCGGCGGATCGGCGAGCGGCGCGCTCGCCCGCAAAGCATCGTCCGCGTCCGGGCGGCCGTCCAGAACGGCCGGTACGATCACAACCAACGCAACGAGCAAAACCGCCGCGCCGATCATGCGCTCCAGTAACTGGCGCTCCATAAATCCCTAGTCTTACCTGCAACCCGAACAACGGGGCGAACCCCAGAACTATCCCGGGCTTCGCCCCGGCTTCCCACCTTACGAGTATAGACCAAGCGCTTCGAGTGCGGGACCGACGATGTGAAACGACCCGCAGCACAGGACCCGGCCGTTGCCGGGCGTAACCTGCAGAGCGCGGTCGATGGCGGCACCCGGATCGCCCCCGTATTCGACCGGCCGATTCGAAATACTCGCGATCCGCTCAACCGTGAGTTCTCCATCTTCGGTGCGCGGCCCGCTGAACGACGCGACGACCCAGCGATCGACGACGCCCTCCAGTTGCTCGACGAACCGTTCGACGTGTTTGTCGGCGAGCATACCGACGAGAGCCGTCGTATCCCGCGGCTCATCGAGACGATCGATTCGCTCACGCAATACCCGCGCCGCCTGCGGATTGTGAGCAACGTCGAGTATCCACTGGGGCTGATCGCCAACAACCTGGAAGCGGCCCGCGGGCCGACCTGCCTCTATCAGTCGTGCGACGTTCGCGGCCGTGACGATTCCGGGATTGAATTGCTCCACGGCAGCCAACGCCAGCGCGAGATTGCGCAGCGCCGCATCGTCGCCACTGTCCGGCAACGCGAGGCCATCGAGACGAACGCGCAGACCCTCGAACGACCATGAATCATCGTCGCGAATGGCCACGAAATCATCGCCATAGCAATACAAGCGCGTGCCGAGTTCCCGCGCGCGTGCGCGGACGGCAGCCGGGACTTCGACGTCACCAAAAAACGCCGGCGCATCCCGTCGCAGGATCCCCGCCTTCTCCGTCGCGATCTGTTCGACCGAGTCGCCCAGCCAGTCCTGATGATCGAGTGCAATGGTCGTGATCAGGCTGAAGTCCGGGTCGACGATGTTCACGGCGTCCAGGCGTCCGCCGAGCCCCACCTCGAGCACCCAGGCATCGCATTGCGCGGCCGTAAACACGAGCAACGCCGCGAGCGTGCCGAACTCGAAATAGGTTAGCGGGATTTCGCCCCGGACCGCCTCGATACGCTCGAACGCGGCGATCAGCTGATCGTCCCCGGCATATTGGCCAGTGGCCTGAACGCGTTCGTTGTAGCGCACCAGATGGGGTGAGGTGTAGACGCCGGTGCGGCAGCCGCCCGCCGTGAGCAGACGATCTATACATGCCACAGTGGAACCCTTGCCGTTCGTGCCGGCCACCGTGAATACGGCGCCAGCGGGCGGATCAAGCGACAATCGTGCTGCAACGTCGCGCACACGATCCAGGCCGAGATCGATCTCCTTGGGATTCAGCCGCGCCTGCCAGAGCAGCCATTCGTCGAGTGACTTGCGCATTCGCAAATCGAACAGTCTATTCCGTCGGCTCCGGACGCTTCATCAGCTTGGACAGCAAATGTGCGATCTCGTCGCGCATGTTGCGACGATCGACAATCATGTCGAGCGCGCCCTTCTCGAGCAGGAATTCGCTGCGCTGGAATCCTTCCGGCAGCGTCTCGCCAACCGTCTGCTCGATCACGCGCGGCCCGGCGAAGCCGATCAGCGCATTGGGTTCGCCAATATTGATATCGCCGAGCATCGCCAGGCTCGCCGAAACGCCGCCCGTCGTCGGATCGGTCAGCACCGAGATGTACGGTATATGCGCCTCTGCCAGCTCCGCGAGCGCGCCGCTGGTTTTCGCCATCTGCATCAGCGAAAACAATGCTTCCTGCATGCGCGCGCCGCCGCTCGCCGAAAAGCAGATCAGCGGCATGCGGTTGCTCTTGCTGTAGCCGGCCGCGCGCAAGAATTTCTCGCCGACGACGGAGCCCATCGAGCCGCCCATGAATGCAAACTCGAACGCGCAAGCAACCACCGGCTGCTCTTTCAGCTTGCCGGTCATCGCGATCAGCGCATCGCGCTCCCCGGTGTTTTTCTGCGTCTGCAGAGTACGGTCCTTGTAGCGCTTGCTGTCCTTAAACTTCAGCGGATCGACCGGCGCCAGGTCTTCGGCGATTTCGCGTCCGCTGCCGGGATCCAGGAACAGGTTGAGTCGTTCGCGCGCCGAGATGCGCATGTGATGATTGCACTTGGGGCAAACGAACAGGTTGCGTTCGAGTTCCGCCCGATACAGTTGCGCACCGCATTGCGGGCATTTCATCCAGATACCTTCGGGCACGGAGCGCCCGCGGCGTTCCGTCTTGATGCGCGAAGGTACGAGTTTCTCAAACCACGTCATGGCGACTGCATCATAAACAAGACCCGGCCTTTATTCACCAGTCATCTGCATCGGGGCCGGGCGGATAAATTCGAACGGCGGCGGATAGTCGATGCGCGTCAGCGTCAGGCCGCAGGCCGGCGCGGTCATGCCAGCCAGTCGCCGGTCGCGCCGCTGCAGCAAGTCGGCCAACCAGTCCGCATCCGCCTCGCCGCTCCCGACGCGAACCAGTGACCCGACGATATTGCGCACCATATGATGGAGGAACGCGTTCGCCTCACATTCGATGCTGATGCGATCGCCGGTTTTCTCGACGGTCAGGCGTTGCAGATCGCGCACTGCGCTGTGCGCCTGGCACGCGGCGGCGCGGAACGAAGAAAAATCATGTTCGCCCAGAAGCAGCCCCGCCGCATGTGCCATGCGCTCAATGTCCAGCGACGAACGCACCCACCAGGCTCGATCGCGCGCAAGGGCCGAGCGCATGGGCCGATTCAGAATCACATAGCGATAAGCGCGGCGAAACGCCGAAAAGCGGGCGTGAAACGCGTCGTCGACCGGCCACACGTTCAGCAGATTGATATCGGCCGGCAGGTTCGAGTTGATGCCGAGAAGCCAGGACCGCGGACTGCGTTCGGCAACCGAATCGAAATGCACCACCTGTCCTGAGGCGTGCACGCCCGTGTCCGTGCGCCCTGCGCCGACGCAGTGGACGGGTTCGTCCGCCACGCGCGAAATCGCTTCGTTGAGGCTCTGCTGAATACTCGGCGCGTGGGGCTGTATCTGCCAACCGCAATATGACGTGCCGTCGTATTCGACAGATAGCGCCAGCCGGTTCACGAGAAGGCGGGCATCAGGCCCGGTTGCGAATGCGTATCAACGTGACCGGGCCCGGACCCGTGGCATTCTAGTCTTCGAGATCGTCCAGCAGCTTCTGGGCTTCCTGACGTTGATCGTCTGTGGCCTCTTCGAGCACCTCGTTGAGGATGCTGCGGGCACCGTCGGGGTCACCCATGTCGATGTACGCCCGAGCCAGGTCCAGCTTGGTGCCGACCTCGGTCATCGTTGCGCCATCCGCGACCGCAGAGGACGCAGGCACAACGCTGGTCGTTGCATCGCTGTCCGCGAATGCGTCGCCAACCTCGAAATCGACCTCGGCGCCGGCATCCCCCGGCTCGATCGTCGACTCGGCGGTGTCGCCGCCCGCCGCGGCCAGACCGGGTTGTTCAGCCGTATCCCCGCCACCGCTGATGTGCGGCTGCTCGAGTGTCTCTTCGACGACCGGCTGCTCCGCGGTGTCGCCGAGACCCGGCATTTCACCGGTGGCCTCGACGTCGACGATACCCATCAATTCATCATCGAGATGGAGATCGCCTTCGGCGAGCTTGTGTTGCTGGGTGTCTTCGTCGAAAGCCTCCAGGCTGTCGATTTCGACCTGCAGCGTCTCGGCCGCCAGACTCGCGGCATCGCCCTCGTCACTGCCCGAGGATGCAATGTCTGCCGCAATATCGGCGATACCCGCATCCTCCAGATCGGACAAATCCAGCCCGAGGTCATCCAATTCGATTTCGGCCGTCTGATCACCAACGAGCGCGTCCTCACCAGGACGCGAGATCGGTGACTCCATGGTCGGCGTTTCCATGGTCGTTTCGAGCGCCTCGGATTCGACCGTCGGCGTCTCCACGGTCCTTTCGAGCGCCTCGGATTCGATCGTCGGCGTCTCCATCGTCGAAGCGCCATCGCTGTCGTCGGCGGGCGGCTGAATCGGCGACTCCATCGTCGGCGTTTCCATCGTCGTTTCGAGCGCCGCGGATTCGACCGTCGGCGTCTCCATCGTCGAAGCGCTGTCGCTGTCGTCGGAGGGTGACTGAATCGGCGACTCCATCGTCGGCGTTTCCATCGTCGATTCGTCGGTCAGATCCTCATCCGCCGCGACCAGGGTCGCTTCCTCCGCCTCGCTGATATCGAAGTCGAGGCCGTCGTCTGCGCTGTCCACGCCGAGCGCGTCCGCGCCCAGGTCGAAATCCAGACCGCCGTCGGCATCATCGAACGACACGCCATCGTCGGTCATGCCCTCCGAGAAGTCGAAATCGAGGCTGTCGGCAGAACTCGCGTCGCCGTCGTCGCCAAACGCCAGGTCCATTTCCCCGGCACCGCCGACCGCGGAAGGCGTGGCGGAGAACAGGTCCTCGTCGGGGCACAGCTGCTTGCCCATGATCAAGACCTTGTTCCAGTCCGCATCGGACGGATCTTCGATCCGCTTGTTCAACTCCTGTGCTTCCCTCAGGAACCCGCCCTGATTCTCCCAGATGAAGTAAACCTCGAGCAGCTTGAGACGCAGGTCATTCCGCGCGGGCTCGGCGTTGAGCGAGTTGGACAGCAGGTCGGCGGCCTGATCGTAAAGACCATAAGCCATATGGAACTCGGCCTCGGCGATCGGATCCGCCTCGTCGAGATTGACCGGTGAATCGGTGCTGATCGTTCGTTCGAGCGGCGATTCGGCGATATCCTGATCCGTCGCAAAATCGACATCGACGCCACCGTCGGGCGCATACGGGACCTGATCCTGATCGGTGCGGTCGCCGACGCTCTCTTCCACGACGAACGACGTGTCGGCGGCGGGGCTCGCACTGAGCTGCTGCGTCGTTTCCGACACCTCCTCACCCGCGAGACCCTCGTCGTCAAAGCGACCCCATGGCGGAGTATCGGGTTCCGCAGAACGCCTGCGGATGACGAACAGCGCCAGTAGCAGCGCGATTCCAATACCGACATATAACCAGATATTGGTCAGCAGACCGCTAATAAATGACTTCTCTTCGACCGGTGGCGTCGTGATGACGGGCGGGGTCACTGGCACGACCTGTTCCGGTTCCTGCGCGACCGGCTCTTCGGTCACGGGCTCTTCGACGCCTGGTTCCTCGAAGCCTGGCTCCTCGACCACCGGCTCCTCGGCAACCAGCTCGTCTTCGCCCGGCAGCTCTTCAATACCCGGCAGCACGGCCTGATCACCCTGACGCGCCTGCTGCTGCAGGTTCTGCAATTGCTGATCGCGCAATTCAATCAAACGTCGACTCTCGGCGAGTTCCCGCTCGAGTTGGTCCACGCGCCCGCGCAATTCTCCGGTGCTCGCATCGGCAGCCACGCCCCGTTCGCCGGTGCCGGTGCCGGCCTGGGCCAACTCTTCGCCTGCGTCCGGCGGCGGCACCAGCCGCAGCGTGCCGGCATCCTCTTGCGGCGCGCGCCCGCGCCAGTCCTGATTCTGTCGACGGACCTCGGCCGTGGCCTGGCTGCTGGACAAGCGCCCCAGTTCCGCGGCATCGGGCACGCGAAGAATCATGCCGGCCTTCAGTCTATTGATATTGCCGATGAACGCCTCGGGATTGGCGCGATAGATCGCCATCATCATCTGGTTGCGCTCAACGCCTGCGCCTTCCGCATAACGGCCCGCGATTCCCCACAACGTATCGTTGCGCTGGACCGGGCCATAAGAACCGCCGGTCGGTGCCTGCACGCGCGGGGCCGAGGTGCGCGGCGCGGGTGCCGGCTGCGTCGCGGGTGCCTGCGTAGCCGGGCGAACGACACGCGTCGGACCCGGTGCAGGGCCGGCCTTCGGCGCCTCCACGACCGGCGCCGCTGCTTCGGCGGCGAAGACCGGTGGATCCAGCAGCACGGTGTATTCACGCAGCAGCCGACCCGACGGCCAGCTTATCTCAAGCAATAAGGTTACGAAGGGCTCCACGACCGGCTGGCGCGACGTGATGCGAACGATCCCGTTCGCTCCGGCCGGAATGATCTCGAACCTGAAGTCGCCGATAAACGCGGCGCGCTCCAGTCCGTATTGCTCGAACGTCGCCATCGACGCGAGACCGACGTTCAGAGCACCAAGGTCGTACTCGGAATCCGTGGAAACGGGAATCTCGGCAGAGAAAGGCTGGTTGAGTGCCGACTTAAGATCGATGTCACCCAGGCTCAGCGCGACAGCCGCGACTGGCATCCAACCCGCAAGAACCAAGACCAATACAGCCAGAAATCGCGGCATTACTACCCCCCGATTAATCGGTTACCCAAGCCGTCCGTGGTTGCACAATAGTCGACGCACAACAGAAGTTTGCAAACCACTTCAAAAGATGGACGCAACTATATCCTATAAGTACTCGCGCACCAATATTTCAGCGATCTGCACGCTGTTCAATGCAGCACCCTTGCGAACGTTGTCCGACACGATCCACATATCGATACCGCGATCGTGTGAAATATCTTCCCGAATGCGGCCGACGAACACGTCGTCCTGACGCGCGGCCTCCGTCACGGCAGTCGGGTAACCGCCCAGACGCGCCTCGTCGATCACCGTTATACCGTCCGTCGCCGCGAGCAGCTCGCGGACTTCGACCGCGCTGATCGCGTCGCGCGTCTCGATGTGCACCGCCTCGGAATGACCGAAGAACACCGGAATTCTGACCGCCGTGGGGTTTACCAGGATCGACTCGTCACCGAGGATCTTCCGGGTCTCCCAGACCATTTTCATTTCTTCACGCGTATAACCGTTGTCCTGAAAATCGTCGATATGGGGGATCGCGTTGAACGCGATCGGCTTCACGTCACCTTCCATCTCGGGCGGCCGACCATTCAACAGCGCAGCGGCCTGGCTCGCGAGATCTTCTACCAGCCCCCGACCTGCCCCCGACACGGCCTGGTAGGTCGCGACGTTGATGCGCTCGATGCCGACGGCCGCGTGAATCGGACTGAGCGCCACGACCATCTGGATCGTGGAGCAATTCGGGTTCGCGATGATGTTGCGCGGCGGATACCCGGCGATCGCCTCGGGATTGACCTCGGGCACGATCAACGGAATGTCCGGCTCGTTCCTGAAGTGCGAGGTGTTGTCGATCACCACACAGCCGTCGGCGCCTGCTCGCGGCGCGTGCTCGGCCGAGATGCTGCCGCCCGCGGAGAACAGACCGATGTCGACGCCGTCGAAGTCGAACTCGGCGAGGTCCCGCACTTTATGATGTTTGCCGCGAAACTCGATCGTCTTGCCGGCCGAACGCGCGCTGGCGAGCGGATACAGGTTGTCGACCGGAAACTCCCGCTGCTCGAGGATCTCGATCATCGTCTCGCCGACGAGCCCGGTGGCTCCGACGACGGCAACATTAAACTTATCTTTCACAAATATTCTCTAACTATTTGTTTGGTATTTATTTAGCCGGGTATCTGCGGCGTATCGGTGGTCACGTCAGCATTCTGCGCGCGATGCCGCAAATAATGATCCAGCAGCACGATCGCGAGCATCGCCTCGGCAATCGGCGTGGCACGCAGGCCGACGCATGGATCATGGCGTCCCGTCGTCACGATCTCGGCGGAATTGCCCGCGGTGTCGATCGTCTCGCCCGGCAAGCGAATGCTGGACGTCGGCTTCAGCGCTATGCTGACCCGGATGTCCTGCCCGGACGTGATGCCGCCCAGCGTGCCGCCCGATGAATTTTTCTTGAAGCCGGACGGCGCGAGTTCGTCGCGATGCTCGGTGCCGCGCTGCTCGACGCAGGCGAAGCCGTCGCCGAATTCGACGCCCTTGACGGCCCCGATGCTCATCATCGCGTGGGCGACATCCGCTTCGAGCTTGTCGAACACCGGCTCGCCGAGGCCGACCGGCACTCCCGTGGCTCGGATACTGATTCGGGCGCCGATCGAATCCCCTTCCTTACGCAGGGCATCCATGTAGGCCTCCAGCTCCGGGACGCGGTCCGGGTCGGCGCAGAAAAACGGATTGTCGTCGACCGTATGCGGGGATGGCGCATCGAGTACGATCGGGCCGAGCTGGCGCAGGTAGCCGCGGATTTCGACGCCGAGTCGCTCCTTCAGATACTTTCGGGCGATTGCGCCGGCAGCCACGCGTATGACCGTTTCGCGCGCCGACGCCCGGCCGCCGCCGCGATAGTCACGTATGCCGTATTTGTGGTGGAACGTGTAGTCGGCATGCCCGGGACGAAATACGTCCTTGATCTTCGAATAGTCCCGCGAACGCTGATCGACGTTCTCGACCAGCAGCCCGATCGACGTACCCGTGGTGACGCCTTCAAAAACGCCCGACAGGATCCGCACCGCGTCCGGCTCCTTGCGCTGGGTCGTATGCCGGGACTTGCCCGGTCGCCGGCGCTCGAGGTCAACCTGGATGTCGGCCTCGGACAGCTGCATGCCCGGCGGGCAGCCGTCTACGACACCGCCCAGCGCAGGGCCGTGACTCTCACCGAAGGTGGTCACGGAAAACAGCCTGCCGATCGAGTTGCCTGACATTAAAAACCCTTATATAACATTATTTTAAAAAGCTTTTTTAAAGCTAATTATATAGCATCGGTGCGATTCAGATCCGCCGCGCCGATCAGGGCGATACCCTCGCCGCCTGACTCGAAGTCCGGCCAGACGAACGGTAGCTGCGGAAACGCGCGTTCCAACGCCGGCCAGCCGCATCCAACCTCGATTGCCAGCAGCCCGTCCGGCGCCAGATGCCGGGGCGCATCTTGCAGGATATGGCGCGTCGATTCCAGACCGTCGGGCCCGCTCCCGAGCGCCATCGCGGGCTCGTGAGCATACTCCGGCGGCAGACACGCGGCCTCGGCATCCGGTACATACGGGGGATTGCTGACGATCAGATCGAAGCGCCCGTCGACCCCGTCGAACAGGTCGGCCTCCAGCAGTTCGACGCGATCCGAGAGACCGTGCCGGTCGACATTGATCCGCGCGACCGCCAGGGCGTCCTGCGACAGGTCGGTCGCGACGACGCGGGCCGCGGGAAACGCCCGCGCGCAGACGATTGCGATACAGCCGCTGCCGGTGCCGATCTCCAGAATCCGCTCGACCCGGCTCGGCTCGAGCCACGGCTCGAAGCGCCAGCCGATCAGTTCCGCGAACGGCGAGCGCGGGATCAGGACCCGCTCGTCGACGTAGAACCGCAGCCCGGCGAACCACGCCTCCTGCAGCAGGTAAGGCATCGGTCGACGCTCCGCGATTCGAGTCGCGAGCAATTCGAGCACCCGCTCGCACACCGCCGGATCGACAGCCTCGCCATAGGGCGGCGGCCCGGCCGCCTGGTGATCCAGTCCGGCGACGCAATAGACGAGGCTCGCGGCTTCGTCGATTGCGTTGTCAGTGCCGTGACCGAAAAATACGCCCCCACGTTCGAGTTCCGCGGCGCCGTATTCGATCAGCGCACCGATCGTCTTCGGTCTATTCGTCATCTTGCCCATTGTGTCCCGCGCCCGTGAAACGGCATTATTGCCGCCCCCGCCGCCGATGCCAATGCGGCACGCGACGAGCCGCTATGACCGAACGACTATTCATCGCACTGCAATACCTCCTGCCGAAACGCCTGCTCGGCCGGGTGGTGTATCGCCTGTCCCGAACTCAAATCCCGTTGCTGAAGAATCTGCTGATTCGCGGCTTCGTGCGGGCCTTCCGGGTCGATATCAGCGAGATGGACGAGCCGGATCCATGTAATTACCCCAGCTTCAACGCGTTTTTTACGCGCGAACTGAAGACCGGCGCCCGTCCGTTCGATCCCGACCCGAATGTGATCGGATGCCCCGCGGATGGCGCCGTGCAGAACCTCGGCCGGATTCGCGCCGGACAGCTACTGCAGGCCAAAGGCATCGAGTACCGCCTGGACCGGTTACTCGACATCGAGCCCGGCGAGGCGGAGCGCTTCGACGGCGGCGCATTCCTGACGATCTACCTCGCGCCCCACAACTACCATCGCGTGCATGCCCCATCGGACGGACGGGTCGAATGCATGAATTTCGTGCCCGGAGAGTTGTTCTCGGTCAACGAAACCACGGCGCGCCACGTCCGCAGCCTGTTCGCTCGCAACGAGCGTGTCGCGTGCGAATGCATCGGCGGCAGGGCGGATTACTGGATCGTTTTCGTTGGCGCGATGAATGTGGCCAGCGTCAGCACGGCATGGGCCGGCGAAATCGCGCCGGGCCCGACACCGCAGCGAACCCGCTACGCGGAGCCCGACGCGCGCGAACTCGCTAAAGGCGACTATTGCGGGCACTTCAACATGGGCTCAACGATCATCCTCGTTTATCCGCCCGATACCGTGGAGTGGGAACCAGGCCTGTCCCCGGGCGACCTGCTCACGGTCGGCCAGACCATCGGCCGAACGAAGGACCACCCGAGACCGGGTCGCCGTGAACTGGCGACCTGACGCGAATACCGACATGCTGCGCGCGCGAGCGCGGGCACTGCGAGCGGCGCGCGGGTTTTTCGACGGGCGCGACGTGCTCGAAGTCGAAACGCCGGCCCTGTCGAGTCACGGCGTGACCGATCCGAATATCGACGGCATTACGACTCGCCTCGATGCGCTGCCCGATCGCGAGTTGCATCTGCAGACCTCGCCCGAATACGCGATGAAGCGCCTGCTCGCCGCCGGCAGCCCGGATATCTTCCAGATTTGCCGGGTGTTCCGCGACGGCGAACACGGGCGCCGGCACCGGCCGGAATTCACAATGGTCGAATGGTATCGCCGCGGGATTGCGTTCACGGAGATGATCGACGAGACCTGCGAATTCATCACCGAGCTGTTCGCGGCGTCGGCCAACGTCACATTGCCGGCGACCGCGAACCGGTTCCGCTACGACGAGGCGTTGTCGGCCGCGACGGGGTTGGATCCGGCGAACGCGGACGTCACGGAATTACGTCGGCGTTCCGAGGAACTGGTACCCGGCCTGGCGGAGTCGACGGGCGCGGAGCTCGGCGACGACCGCACTGCCTGGCTGGACCTGCTGATGGGCTGCGTCGTGATGCCGACGCTGCCGGCCGGCGCACTCACCGTCATTCATCACTACCCCGCGGACCAGGCGGCACTTGCCCGCCTCGATCCGGGCGACGCGCGCTACGCGGAACGGTTCGAAATCAGTTACGACGGCATCGAACTGGCGAACGGCTATCACGAGCTCGCAGACGCGGAAGAACAGCGGCGACGCTTCGCCCGGGATCGACGACGACGGGCGGCAATGAGGCGGCCGGCTGTAGAGGCTGACCCGCGCCTGCTGGCGGCGCTCGATTACGGGCTGCCCGACTGCTGCGGCGTCGCGGTCGGACTGGACCGCGTGCTGATGTGCGCGCTCGGCGTGCGCTCGATCGACGACGTGATCAGTTTCCCGATCTGAGCGCGTCTTACTTGACGCGTGAGACGTATTCCTTCGAACGCGTATCGCAGCGAATCAGCTCGCCCTCTTCGACGAACAATGGCACCTTCACGACGGCGCCCGTCTCGAGCTTGGCCGGCTTGACGCCACCCTGTGCGGTATCGCCGCGCACCCCGGGATCCGTCTCGACGATCTTCAGCTCGACGAAGTTTGGCGCTTCGACCAGCAGCGGCTCCCCGTTCCAGAGCGTGAGCTTGCAGACATCCTCCTCCGTCAGCCAGAGTTTCGCGTCCGCGACGGCCGATTCGCTGGCGGCGTACTGATCGAAGCTCTCCGGTTCCATGAAGTGCCACATCTCGCCGTCGGAATAGAGGTACTGCATGTCGAGCTCGACGACATCGGCCGCTTCGACCGATTCGCCGGACTTATAGGTCCGCTCGACCACCCGGCCAGTCTTCAGGTTGCGGATCTTGACCCGGTTGAATGCCTGGCCCTTGCCGGGTTTGACGATGTCGTTTTCGACGATAACGTAGGGATCGGCGTCGATGATGATCTTCAGACCGGACTTGAACTGGTTGGTCGCGTAGCTCGCCATGAAAAACGTTCCGTTGCAATACAATAAGCGCCGTATTGTATCCTCAGACATCTTCGCGGGTGAATCCCGCCGGCGAATCCGATCGATCAGCACCTCAGGCATGACCCGATGAGCCAGCCCAAGAACCAGCGCGTCGACGACCGGCACGAAGCCGTGGATATCGGCACCGCCAGACGCCGCGAGTGGCAGCGTGAGCTGTCCCGCGCGATCACCACGGTGCCGGAGCTGTTGTCGGCCGTCGGCCTCGCAGACGATGCACCCGACATTGCGCACTCGCAGTTTCCATTGCGCGTGCCGCGCGGCTTTGTGGCGCGAATGCGCCGCGGCGATCGGCATGATCCGTTGCTGCAACAGGCGTTGCCGGTGGCGGCCGAAGCCGACGACGTACCCGGTTTCGCGGCCGACCCGGTCGGCGATCTCGCCAGCATGCTCAGCCCGGGGCTGCTGCAGAAATATCACGGCCGTGCGTTGCTGATAACGACGGGCGCATGCGCAATACATTGCCGCTATTGTTTCCGGCGGAATTTCCCCTACGGCGAATCGTCGACGACGCCCGCACACCTCGATGCGGCCGTGGCCCGGATCGCAGCTGACCCGACGATCAGCGAAGTGATCCTGAGCGGCGGCGACCCGCTGAGCCTGTCCGATGATCGGCTGCGCTCGCTCCTGTCGCGGCTCGCCGAAATCGACCACGTCGAACGAATCCGCCTCCACACGCGCTACCCGGTCGTGCTTCCGGAGCGAATCGACGACGCTTTCTGCGACGTCATCGCGATGTCGCCCCGCCCTCTCGTCGTCGTCATCCACGCCAATCATGCGAACGAAATCGATTCCGGCGTCGCGGCGGCGCTGGCGGCACTCGGGCAACACGCCGCCCTGGTGCTTAACCAGACCGTACTGCTTAAGGGCGTCAATGATTCGGCCCCTGACCTCGCCACGCTCAGCACGCGCCTGGCGGACTGCGGCGTCTCGCCTTACTACCTGCACCAGCTCGACCCGGTTGCGGGAGCGGCGCATTTCACCGTGTCCGACGAACGCGCCCGGCATATCGTCGGCGAACTCACGCGCATGCTGCCGGGGTACCTGGTACCAAAACTGGTTCGCGAAATCAGCGGTGAACCGTCCAAGCGGAATCTCGGCAGCCGCTGAATTTCTTGCCCTGCTCCCGTCGGCACGCATCGCTTGAAACATAATGACGGCAGGGTTTCTACATAATGACCAGCGCCCCACATAATCGGACTCGGGTCACATAATCCACACCGCCCTTCGTTGAGAATCCAAGACCTGCGAACTCCACCGTTCGCAACCGGGTTAGAACATTCACTAAAGGGTGCCTGCTTTGGGAGATTCCGTCGGCGTTCCGCTGATCGTTTTTACGCGTCAGGACGACAATGTCGTTGCGATCAACAATATTCTCCGACAGGCCGGTCACCCTGTGCATTGCACGCGCGTCGAAGAACTCAACGAGCTCGAAGATGCATTGCGACGGCAACGGCCGGAGCTGGTGGTGCTGTTCGCCGACGAGGGCGGCGCCGAAACGCCGTCCGTCATAGCGCTGCTCTCCAAGGTAGTCCCGAATCCACCGCTGCTGATTGCAGCGCAAAAGGTCGACGAACAGACGATCGCAGACGCCATGGAATGCGGCGCGCGGGACGTCGTGTCGTTGACCCACAAGAATCGCCTCCAGGCCGTCGTCGGTCGCGAGATTCACGCATTCCGGCTGAAGGTCGCGCTCGGCGGGGTCGTGACCTCCGCCAAACAATACCGGACGGAACTCAAGACACTGATGGAAGGGACCGCCGAGCCGATTGCCGATATCCAGGAAGGCATCGTCGTCGCGGCGAATCCCCCATGGCTCGAGCTATTCGGTTATGCGAACGAAGACGACGTATTGAATCTGCCGTTCATGGACATGTGCAGCGCTTCCGATCACGAGATGCTTAAGGGCGCGCTGGTCGCATGCCTGAAACGCAAATGGGATGGCTCGCTGTTGAAGGTTCGGGGGTGCCACGCGAGCGACGGAGAATTCTCCCTCGAGGTCAATCTCGAACGTGTATCGATCGACGGCGAACCCGCGGTCCGGGCGGTCGTGCCGACCGACCAGAGCTTCGACAGCAACCCTGCCGAACTGGTCGAGCAAGCCGTGTACAAGGATCCCGCGACAGGCTTCTATCACCGTCACTATTTCGTGAATAAATTCGAACAGCATCTCGCGCAGCCGTCGGTAGCCGGCGTGCGCGCGGTCGCTTACATCCGCCCGGACAATTTCGCGCGGGTTCACGACGATATCGGCATGCTCGCGACCGAAGAACTGTTGACGAAACTCGCCGCGATGCTGCGCGATTTCATGCAACCAAAAGACCTGTATGGGCGTTTCGGCGGCACGATGTTCATCGCGATGTTGTCGCGAGGCACGATGAACGACGCCGAAGCCTGGGCGGAGCAACTGCGCAAGCTGGTCGAATCCGAAGTCTTCGAGATCGAAGACCAGTCAACATCGCTGACCTGCACGATCGGACTATGCGAGATCGAAACCGATGACATCAATGCGGCGGCGCTGCTCGCGACTGCGGAGACGGCCTGTCGCGAAGGCCGGGAAGCCGGGGGCAATCGCGTCCAGCTTTCCACCAACACGAATGCGACGCAGACGATTCGCGCACAGGATGCGCTGTGGGTGCCACGGATCCGGGCGGCTTTGATGGACAACCGTCTTCGCCTGGTCCATCAGCCGATCAGCGGTCTGACGGAAGATATCGAGCACGTATTCGACACCCGCGTCCAGATGATCGATGAACAGAACTGCGTTGTGCATGCCAGCGAGTTCGTACCCGCCGCCGAACGCGCCAACATGATCAAGAACGTCGACCGCTGGGTTGTCGGTGCGTCCCTGTCATTCTGTTCCGCAAAAAATCCGTCGCTCGTCTTCGTGCGATTGTCGGGAGGGTCGGTTCAGGACACCACCCTGATCGATTGGCTCCAGGCCAGGGTGCAGAGCGCCGGCATAGAGCCCGGGCGGATCTGCTTCCAGGTTTCCGAGGCGATTTGCGCACAGTACTTGCGACAAACCAAAGATCTCGCGGAGAGACTCCGAGCCATGGGCTTTCGCTTCGCGATCGACCACGTCGGCCTGGGCCGCGACCCGGAGCAGCTGCTGAACCACGTCCCGATGGATTTCATGAAGATCGACGGCAGCCTCATGCAGGGCCTGCACAAGGATTCGGAAACCCAGGCCAAGGTCGCAAGCCTGACCAAAGCCGCTAAAAACCGTGACATCAAGCCGATCGCAGAGCGCGTCGAGGACGCCAATACGATGGCGATCCTGTGGCAGCTCGGCGTGGCTTATATCCAGGGCAATTACGTGCAAATGCACGGCGTCGTGCTGGAAGACACCCATACGATTTCCGGAATCATCTGACGCGTCATGCCCCCGGATATAGAACGATGAAGGGTGATTTAAATCACATTTTTGACATAAACCGGCCCCTTCCGGCAAAGACCTGCCGGAAACGAGACTTCCCTCATTTACCGCCGGCTCTCAAGATGGTTTTTTGCGGTTTCTTACAAATGAATTTTGACCGCGGGCGCCTTCGGCGCGCCGAACCAGGGACTTTACATGGGCAACGCTAACCGACGGACTCAATTGAGCGAGCATATTGCCGAAATTCTGGGAACGAGGGACAAGCTCGCCGGCGGGAACTCCCAACCCGGAGTGAGAAAGACCATCGCGTGCGGCAGCATGATGATGCTGGCGCTCAACCCGGCTCAGGTCGGCGCCGTCGGCCTCGGCGAAGTCGACCTGAAGTCGCGTCTCGGGCAACCCCTGGAGGCGACCGTTCCGCTCACCCTTCGAGAGGGTGAGTCCCTGCCGAAAAACTGCGTCAAACCCGCGCTGCAAAACAACTCGCTCGCCAAATTGTCGGATCTGCGCGTTACCGCCCCTGCACGCAACGGGCCGGGCACGTACAGCGTCAGGATCAGCACGACGAACCCGCTCCGCGAGCCCATGTACGAGCTGTCTTTGATGGTCCAGTGCCCGGGCGCCACGTTGCTCGTCCGCCAGTACGTGCTGATGCTCGACCTGCCGGGTATGCAGGCCGCGGTTACGACGTCGGCCATGGCGACAAATCCCGTCGCGGCCACATCGTCGGCCGCCGGCAACCCGCCCCGCGTCATGCCGACCCGCAGCGGCGCAACAGCATCGCAAGCCGTGACCGGAAACCCGGCGCGAACCCTGCCCCCTCGAGCAGATCGGATTCCGGCAGGTAGCTCGTATCGAGTATCGCGTGGCGACACGCTGTCAACCATCGCCAAGCGCGTCGACGGACGTCTGCCCGACACGATCTGGGCCGTCGCCAACAAATTGTTCGCCGACAACCCGCAGGCTTTTATTCGCAACGACCCGAATCGCATCAAGCTCGGCTCGCTGATCAGGATCCCGGAGCAGAGCGTACTCGTCGCGATGTCACCCGGCACTCGACTTTCGCCGGCGCCCGCCGAACGGGCTCAGACGCCCTCGGTTAGCGCCAGCCCTGCGCCGGAACGCGCTAACCTGCCGACGCGTGCGCAGGTCGCAACCACCCGTAATACGGTGGCTCCACAGCGTCGATCGGCGGCACCCGTACCCGCTCTAACGGCGACGAATACGACCAGCACGAACTGGCCCATGCCGGGTTCTGAAGAGGCCGATGCCGTCACGAAGCGAATCGCAACCGAACAGGCAGCGGAGTCCAGTGAGGCCCCGCCGACAGAACAGACCCGCGTTGCGACCAATGATTCCGAAAGTTTCAACCCGTTCGCCGACGAAGCGCCGGTCGCGCCGATCGCCAGCACACCTGCTGTGGACACGACGAATACTGCCGCCGTTGCGGCGACCAACGCGGATGACTCAGCACCCGGGCCATCAACTGCTTTGCTCTCCATTCTGATCGGACTGCTGCTTGGCGCAGCCGCCAGCCTGTTGTTGCTGCGCGGTCGCCTGCTTGCAGCCCTCGGCGTAAGACGACAGGCACGACCGCTGGCGGTCAAACCGAGACCGATACCCGCGACAGAGGATCTGGCTGCATCCGGCACGTTCGACTCGTCGCTCGCCGCCGCAGCCTTCGACGGTTCGACGAGCGACGAACGCGAAACGTCCGGGTTCCCGATCAGCGGCCCCATCGAAGACACCTATATCGTCGAGACGCAGGAAGCGGAGCCGACGATCCAGGAAGCACTCGATAAGCTGCAGACCGAGGTGATCGACTCCGACACCGCGGAACAAGCGCCCGCGTCGACTGGCGATAAGTTCATCGATGATGACGACAGCGCGGAACTCGCCAAGTTGTTCGGCGCCGACGAGGCGACGAGCGTCGCGGACGCGGCCTACACACCGTCGATCGAGGATCCGACCGCCGAGATGCCGCTGAGGAGCCCGGAGCCGCTCGATCCGACCGTCGAAATGCCACAGGGACAGGATCCCGCACTCGACCCGACGGCCGCCATGCCGCAGCCGATGGACACTGAGTTTTTCGACCCGACCGCTGAACTGCCGGTCGACGCCCTCGACGAGATATTCGACCCGACCGGAGGCATCGACGCTCCGCCCGGGGCCGCCGTGGAAGCCACGCTGATGGAGGCGTTCAACGAAGACATCGACAACATCGACCCCGACGAGATGTTCGCGACATCGAACCGGACGGTCGAAGCATTCGCCGTCGAAGCGACCACCAAGCTGCCGACTGCCGCAGAAACGTCGGAGCAACACGATCCACTGGCGGATTCGATGATCGACGACCCGACCATTGCAACCGATTTCGGCGGCCTGCCGATGAGCGACGAAGAAGACGACAACCTGTCAGCGACGCTGCAGGAAGCGCTGAACCTGCTCGAGCGGGATTTCGAGGAAGAATTCACCGCGAGCCAGATTCTGGAACGCTCGTCGCTGGAGAAGTCGCTTCAGGAAGACCTCAAGCGTCAGGATGCCGACGATACCGACGACGACATCAAGCGCAAGATCAGCTGAGGCAATTCGGGACGTTGACTCATGCCCGCTGCATGAGCCGGCGGTGGCAGCCACCGCAATTGGAATCGACGTGGGCTAGATGACCCGGGGACAGAACTCGGGGCCGCTGTATTCAACGATCCGCACGTCACCGTCTTTCGACCCATAAGTGCAGGTCTTCTTCAGACGAGTTTCGTCGAACATCTCCCAAATCAGTTGGAACGTCTGCGGGGCCGCCAGACTCGGCTGAGCCATGCCCACTGCGACGATCATGATGGTTGCGAGTAGCGTTCTCAATTCCACACACTCCTGAGAGACGGCGCGAGAATACCCCAGCCGGACGCCTTTTGGCGTGACCAGGTTCACGTAGCCGAAGGCAGTAAGCTGCTTCGGCGCGATGGAGGATGAGCGTCAATCATGACAGGCGCGTTACGCGACCGTAACAAATTTCGCCGCGCGGGCGTGCCTTTGTCGCCGGTTATGCTTCGCCCTCGGCCGATTCGATTGCGAGACGGACGACCCGGTCGACTTTGCGCCAGCCCCGCGGGAGCATCATACCGCGGCGGCCGCGATTGCCGTCGTAGTGACCGAGATCCTCCCACTTCAGCGTCATCGTGCGCTGACCACTATGCACCTGGATTCCCTCGTCAGGACCAATCACTGCGATCGCGGTCATGCGCTCTTCCCCCGCCTTGAACTTCGGGGTGGGTATGCCGAGGATCTTGTTGCCCTTGCCCCGCGAGAGTTCCGGAAGTTCCTCCGCCGGGAACACCAGCAGGCGGCCGATCGAACTGAAGGCCGCTACCCAGGCTTCGTCCGGAAATTTATCGCCCGGGAACGGCACGGGCGTGACGACGTCGCCGCCCGCCGGCACGCGGAGGCAGGCTTTGCCGGCGCGTGCGCGCGAATAGAGCTCGCCAAGCTTGACGAAGAATCCGTAGCCGGCGTCCGACGCGACGAGCCAGTGCGACTCCGGGTCGCCTGTCAGGACTCCGCGAAATGCGGCGCCATCCGAGGGTTTCAGGCGCCCCGACAACGGTTCTCCCTGACCGCGCGCAGACGGCAGTGAATGCGCGGGGATGCTATAGGCCCTGCCCGTCGAATCGAGGAACACGGCCTGCTGATTGCTCTTGCCCCGGGCGGCGCACAGGTAGCCGTCACCGGATTTATAGCTGAGGCTGACCGGATCGATGTCATGACCTTTGGCCGCGCGCGCCCAGCCGCGCTCGGACAGCACGACGGTCACCGGCTCGCTCGAGATCAGGTCCTCTTCCGACAGCGCCTGCGCTGCCGCGCGCTCGACGATGACCGTGCGACGCTCGTCGCCATGCTCCTCGGCCGCGGCGAGCAATTCCTCGCGAATCAACTTCGTCAGCTTCGCCTTGCTGCGCAGGGTCTTCTCGAGATCGTCGCGCTCCTCGGTCAACGCGGCCTGTTCGTCGCGAATCTTGATCTCCTCGAGCTTGGCCAGTTGCCGCAGGCGAATATTCAGGATGTCTTCGGCCTGGATCTCCGACAGCTTGAAGCGCTTCATCAGCACCTGCTTGGGCTTGTCTTCGGTGCGGATGATCTTGATGACCTTGTCGATGTTCAGATACGCGATCAGGCGCCCGTCGAGGATATGCAGACGTTCCCTGACGCGCTCCAGCCGGAAGCGCAGCCGGCGCTTGACGGTCTCGGTACGGAACGTCAGCCACTCCTGCAGGATGTCCTTGAGGTTCATGACCGACGGCCGCCCGTCCAGGCCGATGACATTCAGGTTCACGCGCAGCGATCGCTCGAGGTCCGTGGTCGCGAACAAATGCGCCATCAGCTGATCGAGATCAATCCGGTTCGAGCGCGGCGAGATCACCAGGCGAATCGGGTTCTCGTGATCGGACTCGTCGCGCAGGTCGCCGACCATCGGCAGCTTCTTCGCCTGCATCTGCGCGGCGATCTGCTCCAGAATCTTGCTGCCCGATGCCTGGTACGGCAGGCTCGTGATGACGATCTCGCCATCCTCGATTTCGAACGTCGCGCGGGCCCGCAACGTGCCGTTGCCGGTCTTGTAGATCTCGAGTAACTCGTCGCGCGGCGTGATGATCTCGCCGCCGGTCGGATAGTCCGGCCCCTTGACGTGGCTGAACAGGCCCTTGACCGTCGTCGTCGGCGCGTCGAGCAATCGAATCAGCGCGGCGGCAACCTCGCGGATGTTGTGTGGCGGAATGTCGGTCGACATGCCGACGGCGATGCCCATCGTGCCATTCAGCAGCAAGTTCGGCAGGCGCGCCGGCAGCATCAGCGGTTCGTCGAGCGAACCGTCGAAGTTCGGCCCCCAGTCGACCGTCCCCTGTCCCAGCTCGGACAGCAACACGTTCGCATAGGGCGTCAGGCGACTCTCGGTATAGCGCATGGCCGCGAAGGACTTCGGATCGTCCGGAGAGCCCCAGTTGCCCTGCCCGTCGATGATCGGATAGCGGTACGAGAACGACTGCGCCATGTTGACCATCGCCTCGTAGCACGCGGTGTCGCCGTGCGGATGGAACTTGCCGATGACATCGCCGACCGTCCGAGCGGACTTCTTCGGTTTGGCGCCGGCGGCGAGGCCCAACTCACTCATCGCGTACACGATGCGCCGCTGCACGGGCTTCAGACCGTCGCCGATGTGCGGCAGCGCGCGATCGAGGATCACGTACATCGAATAATCGAGATACGCCTTCTCGGTGAATTCCTTTAATGCGACTTGCTCGATGCCTTCGAAGTCGAGCTGGCTCTGCGTGGTCATATGCCCTTCCCTTTCATTTCGGCGACGCTCAGACGTCGGCGAGATTTCCCTTCGTCTGCAGCCACTGTTTGCGGTCCTTGGCGCGTTTCTTCGCCAGCAGCATGTCCAGCATCTGCTCGGTCTTGTCCTCTGCCTCGACGGTCAGCTGCACGAGCCGGCGCGTCTCCGCCGCCATCGTCGTTTCGCGAAGCTGGGTCGGGTTCATCTCGCCCAGACCCTTGAATCGCGTGACGCTGACCTTGCCCTTGAGTTTCTCGGCGGTGACGCGATCGAGAATCCCCTCGCGCTCGCCGTCATCGAGCGCGTAGAACACTTCCTTGCCCACGTCGATGCGATACAGGGGCGGCATCGCGACGAACACGTGGCCGGCCCGGACCAGCGCGGGAAAATGACGCGCGAACAGTGCGCAGATCAGCGTTGCGATGTGCAAACCATCCGAGTCGGCGTCGGCGAGGATGCAGATCTTGTGGTAGCGGAGCGCGTCGAGGTCCTCGTCGCCCGGATCGATACCGAGCGCGAGACTGATGTTGTGGACTTCCTGCGAACCGAGCAGCTCGCCCTGGTCCACCTCCCACGTATTCATGATCTTGCCGCGTAACGGCAGGATCGCCTGCGTCTCACGATCGCGGGCCTGCTTGGCCGAGCCGCCGGCCGAGTCACCCTCGACCAGGAACAGTTCCGAGCGCTCCGGTTCCGAACACGTGCAATCGGCGAGCTTGCCCGGCAATGCGGGCCCTGCCGTGATCTTCTTGCGAACGACCTTCTTGCTCGCCTTGATGCGGCTCTGCGCCGCCGCGATGGCTTTTTGCGCAATCTGATCGCCGGCCTCGGGATGCTGATTCAGCCACAGGCCGAAAGCATCTTTGACGACCCCGGACACAAACGCGGCGCATTCGCGCGACGACAAACGCTCCTTCGTCTGTCCCGAGAACTGCGGGTCCTCGATCTTGACGGACAGCACGAAGCTGACGCCGTCCCAGACATCCTCCGGCGAGATGCGCAGTCCGCGCGGGACGAGGTTACGAAACTCGCAGAACTCCCTCACAGCCTCGGTCAGGCCCGCGCGAAACCCGTTCACATGCGTGCCGCCCTGCAGCGTCGGCACGAGATTGACGTACGACTCGCCGACCGACTGCGCGCCTTCCGGCACCCAGACGACCGCCCAGTCGACTTCCTCACGCGAGCCGACCATGCTGCCGCCGAACGGTTCATCGGGAAGCGTCGCGACGTCGCCCAGCTCCTCCACGAGGTATTGTTCCAACCCGCCCTCGTACTGCCACTCGAGCCTCTGTTTAGGCTTCTCGACCTCGAAAGTGATCTTCAGACCCGGGCACAGCACCGCTTTGGCGCGCAGCAAGTGCTGCAGCTCCCGAACCGAGAATTTGTCGGAGTCGAAATACTTCGGATCCGGCCAGAAACGGATCGTCGTGCCGGTATTGCGGGCGCCGACCTTGCCGACGACCTCGAGCTTCCCGATCTTCTTGCCGCCCTTGAAGCTCAGG
>JBLYYV010000305.1:0-17989 GCA_048550095.1 Gammaproteobacteria bacterium | reverse complement strand
CAGTTTTTTTCAGGAAAGGTTTCCTGCAGAAGAATATCGCGGAGGGGCAGTGGGTGTATGCGATCGTGAACGATCCACCGATCCTGTGCCCGGATGAGGATGCCAATCGCAACGGCATCCTGGAGCCAGCCGAGGACTTGAATGGGTCCGGGCAGATGGAGGCCGGTCTGGTCGCGGTGCTGGCGCCGGTACCGCTCAATGCGCCGGCCGATGGGCCATGCGATTTCGCAACGCCCGTTGGCACCACGGCAACGGTGATGACCAACGATCAGGGTATCGCGCGGGTGTGCGTTTTTTGGCCACGGAATTTTTCGTGGTGGGTCGATGCACAAGTCACGGCGACGATGACGCTGTCCGGGGCCGATTACGCGCGTGCCCAGTTATTCCTGCTGCCGGCATCGCCTGTTGATGTCAATGACCTTTACGATTCGCCTCCCAACGTCGACAGCCCGTTCGGTTACCAGCAGAACTGCTCGATTCCGCCCCCCGGGTTGCCGCTGCCGTAGCGAAGGCCGGTTCGCGGTCGCTGCCGAGCGGCGTCGTCAGGCCTCGCTCGGTGGCCAGCACATTCATACCAGTGGCCTGAATCGGGCAGCGCTCGCGCGGGTCGGTGTCGTGGCCCGATACGCCGGCGAATCTCGCTCGGCAACTTTCCTCAGCTTGTGTCAAGTGATTGACAGAAGGATCCCCTGCCTTACCCGATCATGTGATCAAGGTCGGCAAAGCAGGAAAGTTCTTCCGCACCGACCGAAGGCTCAACCACCGAAACGAGGAGATTGCCATGACCCGCCCGACACAGACCCACCGCAGTTTTTCGTCTTTCATGATTTTCACCGAGGTCGCGCTCACCCTGGTCGTTACGGCCGCCGCGGTCTACGGCGTCAACTCGCTCAACGCTCTGCCGGTTCTTTCGGTCTGACCGAAGATCAGGGCAGGGAGAATCGAAATGGCTGATCAAAAGGTCCCGGCGCTGCGCGATTTGTCGCCAAACGGCGCGCCGGGACTCAGCGAGCCACGCCACCGCGCGCAACCAGCGCGCTGCGCGCACAAGTCCTGACTGAAATCGGGACTTTCTAGCTCTCTGGTGGCAATATCAGCCGTGGCGATACTCTAAATCCAACGGCAGAACGGTGTCTGACGCCGCAGCCGCCAATGGGCAGAACAACAATATGAACGAGCCGCCAGGGGCCGAATCAGGCCTGCGACCTGCTTTGCCGACGCCCGTCGCGGCGATCGGTGCTGTGCTGCTGGCCGGTACTCTGATCACGACCACACACGAGGCCGCCGCGCAGGGGCTGTTTCGCCCGCCCGCGGCCGATCGCTTCGATCTACCGCCGTTCGAGCCGCCTCCGGCCGAGACCGGTTCGATTCTTCCGCCTTACGTTCCGGACGAACGCGCGCAACCGGCGACCCCCGACGGCGAAGAAGCCTTATTCGTCAGCAGAATTATTTTCAGCGGCAGCGACATCCTGGCGGACGAAGATGCGGCGCGCATCAGGCAAAGCTACGAGAATCGCGAACTGCGTGTCTCCGACCTGACACGCATCCGCGATGAGACGACGCTGCTATTGATGGAACGCGGCTTCCTGACGTCGGGCGCGGTGATCCCGTCGCAGTCGGTCGCCGACGGTGAGCTCGAGATACGCATCGTGGCCGGCAGCCTGGCCCGAATCGAAGAACAGCAGACCGCCGGCTATCGCGACGGCTACATCAGTGGTTATATCGAAGGCTTCGGCGACGTCGACCCGGTGAACGTTTACGATCTCGAGCGTCGCCTGCAGGTGCTGGAGCTCGACCCGAGAACCGAGCGCGTCGAGGCGGAGTTGCTGCCGGGCGAGACGCGGGGGGAATCGATACTGCGCGTCAGCGGATTCGCGGCACCGTCGTATCGCGCGCGCTTCGAGGTCAGCAATTATCAGAATCCGGCAATCGGCGCGTGGCGCGGAGTCGCGGAGGTCGATTTCCTGAACATCGCCGGCAACGGCGACGATCTCGGCATCGGCGTGCGCGTCACGGAAGGTCTGCGCGAACTGTCGGGTCAGTATTCGACGGCGGTCAATAAACGTGACGCGCGGCTCGCCTTCTACGGTTACGCATCCGATACGGAAATCGTCGAGGACCCGTTCAATCGGCTCGATATCGAGGCCGAGATCCGCACGTTCGGACTCAGCTATACGCACCCATACAAACGGACACTGAACCGTTACGCCTCGCTGTTCGCGATCGGCGAGTATCGGAGCAGCAACTCGTTTCTGCTCGGCTCCGGTTTCTCTTTCTCGCCCGGCGTCGACGACGGCGAGGCGAAGATCGCCGCTTTCCGGCTGGGCTGGGAAGACGTGCGTCGCAATCGAAGCCAGGTCATCGCCACCCGCGTCATCGCCAGTGTCGGCGTCGATGCACTCGATGCCACGACAGCGAGCGGGGATATAGCGGACGGGCAGTTCTTCGCGATCCTGGCGCGGACGCAATGGGCGCGGCGGTTCGGATTCATGAACGGGCAGTTGCTGGCGCGTTTCGACGGTCAGATCACCGACCGTGCGCTGCTGGGGCTGGAGCAGTTCGGCGTCGGCGGACACCGGACCGTGCGCGGCTACCGCGAGAACACGCTGATCCGCGACAACGGCGTCGTCGCGTCGGCGGAGTACCGCGCGACGTTGTGGTCGAACGTCGTTACCGGGGCCTCATTCGAGGCGGGCCCGTTCGTCGACTACGGGTACTCCTGGAACACGGAACTGCCCGAGATCGGCGAGCAGACGCTGGCCAGCGTCGGTGTCGTCGTGCGCTGGCTGCCGCTCGCAAACCTGCGCTTCGACGTGGCTTACGGATACGCGCTGACCGACGTCCGCGTGCCGGGCGAGAACAACTTGCAGGACGATGGGTTTCACGTCGGCGCATTCTGGGAGGTGCAGTAGTGAGCCGGTACGTGTCGATGCATTGCGCGATCGTTTGCTCGATCTTTTTTGCCGTACCCGTGTTCGCGCAGACCCAAATCATCCGCGATGGCACCGTCGGTAACCCGGATCTCGGCCTGCAGCCGATGCTCGACGCCGCCGGCGTCGTCGAAATCGACGAGGCATTGGGCAATCGGCCCGGCAACGGAGAAAACCTGTTCCATAGCTTCTCGGTATTCGACCTGGCGAACGGCAATTCTGCGCTGTTCACGGCCGACCCGGCCAAAACGACGCGCAATGTCATCAGTCGCGTAACCGGTGGCCAGGCGTCGACGATCGACGGCACGATCGCATCCTCGATAGACGGCGCCGATGTATATCTGCTCAATCCGCGCGGCCTGATCTTCGGCCCGAATGCGCGCCTGGATGTACTCGCCTCGTTCTATGCCAGCACCGCTCAGTCGGTCAGCATGCTCGAGTCCGACCCGGACGGTGCACTGACGTTTACAGACGAACCGAGCCTCGCATTCGCATCGCCGCTCGCATTCGGGTTTCTCGGTGAGCCCGCGACGATCCGGATCACCGGTAGCCGCCTGGAAGTCGGGAAAGGTCAGGCGCTGTCGCTGTCGGCGGGCAGCATCGACATCGACGCCGGCGAACTGATCGCCGGCGGGCCGGTCGACATGACGGCCGCCGAGCGCATTCGGCTCGGTCCGGAGACGCGCGTTACGACGAGCACGTCGGGCAACAAGGCGGCCGGCGATATTACGCTGACTGCCGGTGCAGAGATTTTTGTCGATGATGCAGAGGTCAACTCGTTCACGGTTGGCGCCGGTCGCGCAGGCTCGATCGAACTGACGGCCGGCATCATCGAGATCGAGAACGGCGCCCGGATTCAAAGCACGAGCGGTGAGCCGACGATCGGGGGCGGCGGCGCAGGATCCGGCGGCGGGGGTTCTGGCGGCGGCGATGGCGGTTCCGGGGGCGGCGATGGCGGTTCCGGCGGGGGCGGCGGGGGTTCTGGCGGCGGCGATGGCGGCTCCGGCGGGGGCGATGGTGGTTCGGGTGGCGGCGATGGCGGTTCCGGCGGGGGCGACGGTGGTTCCGGTGGCGGCGATGGCGGTTCCGGCGGGGGCGACGGTGGTTCGGGCAATAACCCGGACGACAGCGACGCTTACGGCGATGGCGGCAACGTACGCATCGTCGCGACCGAACGCTTGACGACCCGACGCAACGTCAACATAGGCGCGAACTCGAATGCCGGCGGCGATGCGGGCGACGTCTTCCTGAGTGCGCCGACGATCGAACTGCTGGACGGTTCCCGGATCGCCAGCGCGGCGGCCTCCGTCGGCGACGGTGGCAACATTGTCATCGATGGCCCCGACCGCGTCGTCCTGGCCGGTACCAACAATCCCGGTGACCCGCAGCGTGACCGTGGCACCCGCGTGACGGCGAGCTCGGCATTCACGGCCAGCGGCGATGCCGGCAGCATCACGATCGAGACGGCAACGCTGACGCTCGACGACGGCGCCCGCATCGCCTCCGGTACTTCGGGCGTCGGTCAGGGCGGGTCGATTCGCATTGTTGCGACCGAAAGCGTCGAACTCACCGGAGCGCGCGGCGACGGCAGCGGCACGACGATTCGCGCGACGACCGATATCGAGGAGGAAGAAGCGGATGCTTTGACGCAGGCTCGCAACGGCGACGCCGGTTCGATCTTCATCAGCACGCCGGCGTTGATCCTGAATTCCGGCACTGAAATCGCCAGTAATACCGCGTTGCCGGGCCGCGGTGGAGAGATCAGCCTGGACGTCGGCGAGCTGACGATGAACCAGGCGAAGATCCGCGCGACCAGTGTCGGCGACGGATCCGGCGATGCCGGCAATGTGCGCATCGGATTGGCGCCCGGCGCGGCCAGCAGCGATGGGCCCCGAACGTTGGCGACGCTGGCGAACGAGGATGCGGGCTACCCGCTGCAAGACATCACGCTGACCGGAAGCACGATCGAGACGTCGGCCGAGGACGCCGGCGGCGGTGACATCGTGATCAACGGCCGCGGCTCGCTGCTGATTCAGGAACAGAGCGGCGTCGACGCCAGCGATACCGGCGGCGAAGGCGGCAACGTCTTCGTGACCATGGGCGAAAGCATCGTCGTGATCGACGAAAGCCGTTTACTCGCGCGTGCTGCTGTGTCCGGCGGCGACGGCGGCGTCATCGAATTGTCGACGGAAGTCTTCATCAAGTCGAACGACAGCGACGTGATTGCGGAGAATCGCGTTTTGATCAATCGGCTCGAGAAGAATCTCGAGGCCGACGTGGCAGCGCTCCCCGCGGAGTTCATCGATGCGCAGGACATGTTCCGCGCGAGTTGCGCAGCGACGAGCGGCAGCGACGCACGAAGCAGCTTCACGGTATATCGTCGCTCCGGCCTGCCGATATCTCCCGAATATGCGTTGATAGCATTCGCCGTTCCGGATGGCAGCGCCGGGAACGGCGAGGCCGTGATGGCATTCAATAGAGGGCGTTACGCGGATGCGGAACGCGGGTGGTCTGCCATCGCGGCGCGGGCTGCGGGCGGCGCGAAGCGCAGCGATGCGCTGCGCGGGCTCGGCCAATCGCTGCAGGCGCAAGGGAAGTTCGCTGAGTCGCTGGAGCCACTGGGCGAATCGCTGGCGCTCGCACGCGAGCTGGACGATACGTCACGCATCGCCGCCACGCTGGGCGACCTTGGTAACGCGTTTCTCGCACTGGATCAGCGCGAAGCAGCCGACCGGCATTTCACGCAGAGCCTCGCGCTGCCGGCGGACGCACAGCAACCTGAAGGCCGCGCCGCGGTGTTGATCAACTACGGAAATCTTGTCGCAACCGGCGACGAGCCGAATGGTGCGCTCGAGATCTATGCCCGGGCCGCACGCAAGGCGGGCCAGCGGGATGCTCGCGCGCTCGCACTCGTCAATGAGGCGCGCGTCACGGCGGTCGACGGCCAGGCTGCGCAGGCATTTTCGCTCGCGCGCGAGGCGGCCGCGTTGCTCGTCGCTGAAGCGGACACGCACAGTCGGTTGCTGGCGCTGATTCACCTCGCGATTACCGATCTGACGATCGCCACGCGCGACGAAGCACTGTACGAGCAGGCGCTGTTGAGCGCGCATGCCGGTCTGTTACAGGCGCGCGACCTCGCCACCGATCTCGGCGACGATCGATCGTTGTCGCTCGCGCTCGGCTATCTCGGCAATCTGTATTTCGTCGAGAACCGGTTGGCCGAGGCGCTGCAACTGACGAACGAAGCGATCGACGCGGCCGAACGCGGTACCGCGGAGGACGTCGTGTTTCGCTGGCACCGGCTGCAGGGCCAGCTGTTCTGGGCGACCGGCAACGCCGGCGATGCCGTTGCCGCATACGGACGCGCGATCACGAGCCTGGACAATACGCGGCAGGAAGCGCTGCCGCTTTACGGCGCGTCACGCCGACGTTTCAGTGATGACGTGGCGCCGTTGTATATGGAATACGTCGATGCGCTGATCAAGAGCTCCGGGCGACTCGACGATCAGTCGAGCCGCAGCGAGTTGCTCGCGGATGCCCGCTCGGTCGTCGAGCGCCTGAAGGAAGCGGAAATCCGCGATTATTTCCGCGACGAGTGCGTCACCGAGCTCGAGGCGGAGGCCGTCAGCCTCGACCAGATCGCCGCCGACACGGCGATCGTCTACCCGATCTTGCTCGAGGACCGGCTCGAGTTGCTCGTCAGCATCGGTGGCGTCATCGAAAGTCACCGGGTCGATGTCGACAAGGTCACACTGTCGGCCTTGACGAACGAATTGCGCCGCAAGCTCGAGAACCGGACGACGTATGAATTTCTGCCGGACGCGCAACAGCTATATCGCTACCTGGTGGCACCCTACGCGGACCGACTCGAACAAAATAATCTCAGCACGGTGGTCTTCGTCCCCGATGGCATTCTGCGGACGGTGCCGATGGCCGCACTGCACGACGGGCAGCGTTTCCTGATCGAGAAATATGCGATCGGCATGACGCCGGGCCTGTCCCTGGTCGCGCCGCGGCCCATCGCGAGCGACGACGCGCGGATCCTGCTGGCCGGTGTCAGCAGCTCACAGGGCGACTTCCCGGCTCTGCCGTTCGTGCCGGACGAACTCCGGGGGATTCAAGACACGATCGGCGGCAAGCTGATGCTGAACGAGCAATTCAGCAGCGCGGAATTCGGACGTTACCTGACCGAGACGCAGCCATCGGTCGTGCATGTTGCGTCGCACGCGATTTTTACCGGAAGCCCCGAATCGAGTTTCGTGTTGACGTACGACGGGCAGCTGACGATGGACAATCTCCACGACATCGTCGCGGAATCCAGGTTCCGAGAACCGCTCGAACTGCTGACGCTGAGCGCATGCGAGACCGCGGCCGGTGACGAGCGGGCAGCGCTCGGCTTGTCCGGTGCTGCAATCCGCGCCGGTGCCCGCAGCGCCCTCGGTACGTTGTGGACCGTCTCCGATGAGGCGAGCCAGGAGATCATCGTCGACTTCTATGTGGAACTGACGCAGGCCAACGTCGGCAAGGCGGTGGCGCTGCGCAATGCGCAACAGCGAATGATCCGTGATCCGCGGTTCCGTCACCCGTTTTACTGGTCGGCATTCATCCTGATCAGCAACTGGCTCTAGGACACGTCAGAGGTTCGCAGGCTGGTAATTGGCGGCGATCCTTTCGGCATCGGCGACGTCCAGCAAACCCACCTGTTCGAGCAGGTCGCGTCGATAGCTGCGGGCGACCTGGTCTGCGGCGTCGCGGCCGATGAACTCACTCAGGACCTGTATCGCGTCGTACCAGACGCCATTCGCGGCGAGCTGCGCGGCGCGATCCAGCGGGTCTGCAGCCGGATTCGGTAGCTGCGCGTCGACGATTCGCTCGACGGTGCCGATTGCAACCACGTCTCGCGCACGCTTGCCGCTCGAATGAATCACTGCCACCGACCATTGATAGTCGATGCCCGGTTGCAGTTCGAGTCCGGCCTCCTGCAATGCGAAGGGCTGGATGCCCGACTCGAATTTGCCTTCGATGCGATGACGCCAGACCGGCGCGATGGCATCTCGCTCCGTCAACACGAATTCGACATCGCCGTCGATTGCTCGCGACGCATACCAATACAGCGTCGGCTGAGCCATCGTCGTCAGCCCGGTGTGCTCGGGTGCGATAACCTGCAGCGCGACCATGGCATCGTCGCCACGCGTTCCGCCGCCGATACGGGTCAGGGGCGCGCCGCGTCGCGGCGGTTTATAGACCGGGGCGGCCCGTTTTGCGTCCGGCGACGCGGTCGTGGTGTCGACCTTCTGTGCCGTCGGCTGCTTGCCGGCGCCAGCCAGCGCGACCCCGAAGCAAAGCGTTCCAAGCAGCGTCGCCACGGATGCGCGTCTGTAAGTCTGGTCATGCTTTTTCATTGGTCTGTGCCTCTGTTGCGTCTGCGGTCCGGGCAGTCATGCTGCTGTCGGCGGCCCCGTAGACTTCGAAAACGTTAACGCGTTGATACTTGCCTTTCAACGTGACCGGCCCCAGCGGTCGCGTCCGGTACTCTCCGGAGACGAGCCGCAGCGTGGGCTCGCTGATCAGGATTCGGCAATAGCGGCCCTCCGGCACGATCGACGTATTGTTGCGACCGTAGGTCTCGAGTCGCGCGGCAGTGTTGACCGCGTCGCCGACCGTCGTGTACTTCAGGCGCTCTGCGCTGCCGAGGCTGCCGGCGACGACCGACCCGCTGCTGATGCCGACCCTCAAACCATACACCGGGTAACCGCGCGCGCGGCACCGATCATTCAGATCGGAGATCGCCCGCCCCATCTCCAGTGCACAGTCGATCGCGTTGCGTGCATCGCGGCATTGGTCCTCGATGCGATCGCGCGCGATCGGGACACCGAAGTTCGCCTTGATCCCGTCGCCGAAGTAGTCGTCGACGACACCGTCATGCGCGATGATCAGGCCGGACATCTTGTTCATCGCATCATTCAGCCAGTCCATCAGGTGTTCGGCGTGGAGTTGCTCCGATGCGGTCGTGAAGTCGGCGAGATCAGCGAACAGTATCGTGGTCGGCAGGGTTTGCGGAATCAGTCGCCCTTCGGTCAGCAGTTCCTGCCGCCGTTCCCAGATCGTCGCGGCGACCTGGTCAGATACGTGCTGGGAGAACAGCTGCATCATCAGGGCCCGGTCGCGCGCTTCGCTTTGCACCAGCCAGCCCGTCACGAGGATCGACGACAATAGCCAGCCGAGCAGGATCGGAACGATCGGCAGCCAGTAGCCGGCGGCAAACACCAATGCATTGAGCGTCAGCATCGCGGCAATACCGCCGACACCGATCAGCAGCAGGCGGCGCATCGACCGGATCGCCAGGCCCAGCAGCGCGCCGAGCAGGCTTGCGGCCAGTATCAATCCGACCTCGACCTGGCCCGCGAGGGTTTTCAGCGGCGCGTCGCCATGGTGTGCGAGTCGCACGAGCTGATCGGCGATCTGCCCATGCAGCGCGATGCCCGGAATCTTGCCCGCTTCGATGCCGCGCCAGCCGGTCAGCGAGGTCGCGAAGCTGTCCTTGACGCTCTCCGACGCGGATCCGAGGATCACGATGCGGTCGCGCAGTGCGTCGGCCGGCACGCGATCGTTCAGCACGTCATCGAGCGAGTGGACTTCGAAATCGGCCGCCGGCGTTCGATAGTCGAGCAAAAACTGGTAGCCGCCCGCATCCATATCGACGTAGCTGCCGTCATTGGCCTCGAGCGGTCGGATCGTCGTTTCGCCGAGGCGCAAGTGTTCACTGATCACCGGGTCCGGTTGCATCTCGATGCCATCCGCACCGAGGTAGCGCAACGCGAGTTGCAGGGCGAACGTACTGCCGAACTGCTCACCGTCGTCCAGGAACAGCAGCGCGCGGCGCACGACACCGTCTGGGTCCTCGACGATGTCGTTGTAGCCGACCCTGTTTGTGCCGACATTCACCGGCGGTGGCGGCACGCCTTCGTCGGCGCCCGTGCCGAACTTCGCGACCGTAATCAGGTTTTGTGCATTGGCCAGGACCTCCGCGAGTTGTGCATTGCCGGGCGGAACGGCCAGGTCGCGGTAGATGTCGAGGCCGATCGCACGAGGCTCGTGGCCCAGCAGCGCGCGCAGCGCCGTGGCGAGATCCCGGTCGGTTACCGGCCAGCGGCCGAGCTTGCGAATGTCCGCTTCGGTAATCGCGACGAGCGTGACGACGGGCGGCCGCCGGTCGACAACGCGGACGCGCGTCGCGAGCGTCAGGTCGTAAGCGAGCAGCTCCAGTCCTTGCACGAATCCGCCGGCGCGCGCCGCTACGAGCAGCAGCCAGACGCAGCCGCCCGTGACGACGGCAATCAGCATCTGTTTCTGTCGTTCTGCCAACATCGTTTGAGATCCCAGCGGTTGGCATCCGTGCAGCCCGGAAAAAACCAATATACGGGGTATCGGAGGGTATTCAAGCGTTGACCGGATCGTGTCCATGCAACCAAGGTAGCGACCCCGCCGGCCTGAATCTGTCAGCTGGATGACACAAAATGTCGGTTTCCAGGTGAAGACCTTGCCGGCACGATCGCTGCATTCCTCGAAGCGCATGCGAAGCGCGGCAGTGCGATCGCGCGGGTCCAGCGGTCAAGTCTGCGACGACGGGCTGGTACCATTGCAGCCCCCAATCGGTTGGGGCTCTGCTTTGGCTCGGAGGCCGCAATGGAACGCACTTCACTCGCACGCAATCGCTGGCTCATCGTCGTTGGCGCGATCCTCATTCAACTGGCCTTGGGCGCCATCTATGCCTGGTCGGTTTTCACCGCGCGGCTCACAGATGTAGACGGTGCGTATGCATTCTCCGCCAGCCAGACGGCGTGGGTGTTCTCCGCCGGCCTGTCGACATTCGCAATCGTGATGGTGGTGGCGGGACGCTGGCTGCCGCGCATTGGTCCGCGGCCGTTGGCGCTGGTCGGCGGCCTGATGCTGGGCGCCGGCTACCTGCTGGGTGGTCTGTTCGGCGACAGCTTCTGGGTGCAGCTCATCTGCATCGGCATCATCGGCGGAGCGGGCATCGGCCTGGCATACGTCGTACCCATTTCGGTGTGCGTCAAATGGTTTCCGGACAAGAAGGGTCTGATCACCGGGCTGGCAGTGGCGGGTTTCGGTTTCGGCGCGACGATCTGGGTCAAACTGGCCGGCTCGTGGTTCGGCGGGCTGCTCAACACCACCAACGTTTTCGGGCTGCCAGGCGTGCAGAGCGTTTTCGTCATCTATGGCGTCGTGCTGGCCGTTCTCGTCGTCATGGGCAGCGTCATGATGGTGAACCCGCCGGAGGGCTGGCAACCTGCCGGCTGGACGCCGCCCACCTCGACGAACGGCGATCACGAAGGTGCGGTGGAGTTCACGGCGCGCGACATGCTGCGCACGCCACAGTTCTACATGCTTTGGTCGGTGTTCATGTTCGCCGGCATCGCCGGCTTGATGGTGATCTACTCCATCAAACTGTTCGGTATCGATGCGCTGGAGCACAACGGTGTCGCCAACGCCGGCGCGATCACGGGCACGGCGATGGCCTGGTACGCAATCTTCAACGGTCTCGGACGGATCGCGTGGGGCAGCATTTCCGACCGGATCGGTCGGCGCTCGACCATCATGCTCATGTCGGCGTTACAGGGCATTACCATGCTGATGACCTACCACGTGTTTATCTCCTTCGGCATGGTGTACGGCTTCATCATGGCCGCCGCATTGATCGGCTTTAATTATGGCGGCAGTTTCGCGCTGTTCCCGGCGATTACGGCAGATTATTTCGGCAACAAGAACGTTGGCAGCAACTATGGCTGGGTATTCACGGCCTACGGCGTAGCGGGCCTTGCCGGGCCGTTGCTGGCCGGCTACTTCAAGGACGCCGCGCAGGGTGCTGCGGAGCCGGCCGTCTGGATGACGCCGTTCATCATTGCGGGTGTCGTTTGCTTATTGGGTGCCGTCGTCATGGCCTTTGCCAAGCGGCCTCGGTGCGTGCCGCCCGAAGTCGGCCAATTCGAAGCCGGATCCGGCGCGCGGGCTTAGGTTGTCGGAGTTCGCGCGGCGCAGCAGGTCTTTTCAGCCGGATCCAGTCGCCCTGCGCGCAGCGAGCCACTGCCCGAGCCACGCGCCCAGGATTGCGCCGACGAACGAGCCGACCGAAACCATCAGATGCTGCTCCAGGATCAGGTCGACAGGCGACTGATTGCGCATTCTCGCGACGAGTACGTAGGTCAGCGTCGAGAAAAACAGGTTCAGCGCTACGGCGACCCAGACGAAGTTCCTGTTGGCTATATATCCGCCAACCAGCATCCCGCAGAACATGGCCAGGAACGCGTGCAAGTAGCTGAGTCCGATGGGCTCCAGCGCGAAGTCCCAGGCGGCGTCGGCAAGCAGGTAAACGATGATTGCCGCAATAATTGCCTTCAGCATCCCGGAGCTTCCTTAAGTTCGTCATTCATTGAGATCGTCTCTGTCGCCGGGATGCCATGGCTCTCGGCGATCATCCATTAAGCCTGCGAAGCATGGGGCGCGCATTCCCTCAGCCTGTAAGTCAGGTTGACGCGCTTCGACCGCAGAAAATAAAGCGAGAACGCGCCGGCGATGATCAGGTTGAAGACGTTGACGCCGATCGACTTCGGCATCGGCAGGGCGATCACGATATTGACGGCGATCAGGTCGAGCAGGAAGGTCGCGACGATGCAGGCCAGGGTGACGCTCGGCATTAGTCTGTGGCGCATCGGCGCGAGAATCAGAAACGGAATCCACGAGAGCGCCTTGATGATCAGCACGACTCGCATGACCGACGCGTTTCCCTCGGATCCATACATCATCGCAAGACCGGGGCTGGAGTTCAGTGCGCCATACATTTGCCAGACGAGCAGGAAAGCCGCGAGCCCATAAACGACGAACAGGGATCCGCCGAAGCCGAACAGTTTACAAGATTGCGCTTCCTCCCGCGTCAGGTCATGCCATTTGCCGGTGTGCATTGTGCCTGGCCTCGGCTGGTTACTCTTTGGTACCGAACACGGCGATGCTCGCCATGCACTTGATGCAGGCGTCGGCCAACGCCGCGAGCTCTCCACCGGCCAGGTCCAGCTTACCGAGCTTGCCGCTGAACCAGTTGCCGACGTAGGCGAATTTCTCGTCCGGTGACAAAGCAATGAGTGACCAGCCGAAGCCCTCAAGCGGGTAGGTGCGCAGTTCGTTGCCGCTTTCGGCAATGAGTTCGACCCGGTTGCCCATCGTGATGAGGAGCCTCGCGCCGGATACCGATGCCAGCGCGAAGTGCATCTGCGGCGGCGGTGCCTGCTCGCGGGGAATGTCGGGTAGCTGTCGGCGGTTGACGATGTCATAGCGCATGACCCGGGAACCCGTTTCCGAGACGTAGATCAGGCTTTCACGGTCCTCGGACCAGGCGGAGTGGCTGACCGCGAAACTGCCGGTCATTCCGCCGTCGACCTCCGGGTCGTAGACCGTCAGTAACTCGCCCTCGGGGTCGAAACGGTAGATGTCGCCGTCTCCGAGTTTGGCCGACTCGCCGGGCAGGACCGGGTAGCGTGTCGTGTTCGGGAGTGGCTGATTTTCGCCGACCAGCGCCTCTGTCAGGATCAGGCTGCCATCGTCGGCAAAAAACACGCCTGACAGGGGTCGCTCTGCGTAGCGTAGATTGGGCAATTGCCTGCCGTCCGGCGCGATGCGAACGGTGGTCCAGGCCCACAGGTCGAAAGCCCACAGCGTTCCGTCCGGAGCGACTTTCAATCCGTTGACGAGGTGCGTCGTGCCTTCGACCCAGATCACGCGTTTCAGGTTCAGATCCGCGTCAAACTGCAGAATTCTGCCTCTACCCGCATGATCGTCCTTGGGATCGTTCAGCAGCGTTGCGCCGACGAATACGTCGCCGTGCTCGAAAGGTCGCGTTGCGGATGGTTCTGTAGGACCCGTCACCGCCTCGCTGGCGGTGGCCATCGCGGGCGATTGTGCGTGCGCGGCGGTGACGCACAGGACTGCAAGAGTGCACAGCATGACGCGAATATCACTCGGCATGTTCATTCAGCCGCCATCCTGCAGATACTCGAAACCGTGTTCGATGCTGAGTTCCGCTTTGGTCAGCTCCTTGCCGACGTATGCTGCGTGATCGAGTTTCGATACCCAGCCGTTGCGCACGATCGTCAGATAGATGCTGCGTGCATCCCTTCCTTCGATAATTCGCAGCAGCTTCTCTTTATAAGAGTAGTGTTCGACGACGATCATCCCGTTCTCGATATTCACGACGAAGTAGCCGGCCTTGTCGAGTTTGATACGCAACGGGTCTTCGCCGGTGGCTGTCACGCGCTCGATCGATTGCTCGGGTTCGACTGACTCGGGTGGCCTGAACTCAACGTGTTCCGGGTTCGGCGTTGAGGAGGCCAGTTCGCGAATCTTGGCATGAATCTCGACGACATCCGTGCAGCCGATCATCACCACCGGCTCGACCTGGTGTCGGAACGCGTCGACTTCCTCGGCGGTCGTATTCGGCAAACTCGGGCGCATGCCGGGAGACCCCGGGATCTTATTCTCCGTATCGATGCCGTTCTCGAATAGCGCGACCATCGTGGCGCCGGTCAGGTGCTTGGGCGGCTCGTTACCGACGCACAGCAGGAAGCGAATCGCCGGATTCGAAATCACGTTCTTGATGATCTTCTCGATGCCGATGTTCTCGGTTTCGACCTTTCCGGTAATGCACAGCCCCGCGGGCGGGTTCTGCGCAACTTTCGGGGCCAGGTCCACGCTGCCCAACGTGCAAACGGCGACCGGGGCAGTGGGGTCGGAGACGAAATACGTGCCCGGCACATATGGCCAGTCGGTTTGTTTCGGCTTGGTACTGGCGAAGGTGCGGCTGAGCCAGAAGCCGAAGTTTTCCATCTTGCTGGGCATAGTCGGGTCTCTCAATGAGGTTTTGCAGTTGCGATCATGCGGATATTAGCCCGGCGCGCGCCAGAAGTCGGGCAATTCGATCATTTGAGCATACACTAGTGTATGTCCGCATACAATGATGTATGATTTCTCGTATGACGGTAACCGAGCCCAATTCCCGGCCACCCAACGCAATTCGTCGCGTCAAAGCGGCGGAGCGTGACAGCGAATTGCGGGAGAAGCTGCTGCAAGCGGGTGCGATGCTCTTTGCGGAACGCGGCACGGATGCCGTCAGCGTCGCAGACCTGATCGGCGCGGCGGGCGTGTCCCGCGCGACGTTTTATGGATTCTTCGCGAACAAGACGGAACTGGCGGCCGCCATCCTCGCGCCGGTGTTCGACGCCGGGATCGAGGCGTTGTCGGCGCTCGAATCGCGCGCGCCCAGGGATTCCGCCAACGGCCTCGTGAGTGTCTACCTGAATCTTTGGAAGCAGCATCGCGAAGCCTTGTTGCTGAGCGCCAACATCGATGCGGACGTCTTCGCCGCGATTCAGTCGCGGCACGACGCATTTAATGCGTATCTCCTCGATGTGTTGCGGGTGATCGAGTCCGGTGGGCTGCTCCGCAACGACAGCGCCGAAGAGACGCTGCGGGTGATCGCGAGTACGGCAATCCCCTTGTTGCGCGCCTACAGTCATCGCGATCGACTCGCATCGATTTACCGGGAATCCGTGCTCGGTCTGATTCTCAAGGACGAGAGTCGCTGGCGGGCTTAGCTGTCGTCACCACCCGCCACGCTCTGGACTCCGAGCGCGCCTACAGCTCGGGTAATACGTTCTCGCCGATCATGTTGATTGCGGAAAAATGGTCGCCGTGCAGCTTCAGTGCAACTTCGTCGAGGCCCATATCGCGATAGCGTTGCAACGTTTCGACGTGCTGGTCGATATCGGCTCGACCGCCGGACAGCGTGAGGTTCTCGATGAGTTTGTCGACGATCCCGTCCGGAACGCCTTCGATGACGTCCGTCTTCTGCTTGTAGGCTTTGAAAATATTGCCGCGGTTTGCATCGACGATTCGAATTTCCTCTTCATCGAGAAAAGTTTCCAGGAACCAGGTGTCGAGCATGCCCCGCAGCGCCAGGTAGCGGCGCGCCTCGCTGTAGGAGTCGCTTTTTTCTTCCTGAACGTGCCACGCGACGAGACAGCTTGCCCGGCAGTCTTTCCGGGTCCGCCCGTGAGACGCGAGGTTTTCGTCGATGCGCGCAAGACTCAAACCCAGACGCTCGGTCGTCGTGTCGCCGAGCATGACGGCATCACCGATCCCGGTCGCCATGCGCAACATCTGTTTTTTATTCGCGCCGATATAGATCTGCGGCGGCTCGTCGGTTGCCCATGTCGGCTGGTAACCCGCCACCTTATAAATGGTTCCGTCGTAGTTCAGCGGTTTGTCGGGACTGACGCCCTTCAGGATTTCGACGCACTCGCGCGTGCGGCCGACCATGCGTGAAAAATCGGCGCCCATGGTAGCGTTCACGCCGGTCGGTCCACCGGTCAGGATGTTGGCCCGCCCGCCACATAGCTCGTTCAGGCTGGCGAGCGCTTTCGCGATTTTGTAGGGATGCATTTCGTACGGCGTCACGACCAGCGGCCCGAGCCGTATCGTGCTCGAATCGAGTGCGAGCGGGCATAGCGAGACGAAGGGATCCCGGGAGGACGGGTAGTTGGACGTCCAGACGGCACGAAATCCATAGCGTTCCGCCAGCAAGCCCAGCTCGCGAACCTCATGAGGGGACAGATCGGGATCCAGTATCAGGTCGATCTTCATTTGCAGTTCACCTCCTGGTCTCGTGGCCGAGCATGTCCCGGTTATAGTACATGGAGCGTGTCGCCGCTCGCGAGACTGTCGTGATAGGCTTCGAATAAGCGTTGCCCGAAAAACAACCGACAATGACGCACACCGCTGCCGCAAACCAGGTCGAGCACGATCCTCACAAATACTTCTGGGTCGGCGTTTATCTGCTCATTATCTTCGTAGGAGCACTGCCGCTGTTCGGCCTGCGAGTCCCGCAGATCGCGCCGTACCTGCCGACGCTGATCGTCCATGAGTTCGCCGCCTTCGCATTCATCGGCCACACCTTTTTCAGCAACATCTGGTCCCTGCGTATCCGCCGGAATATGCCCCGGGAATTCGGCATCTGGGCCCGAGCCCATATGCGGATCCTGTGTCTGTCGGTGACGGGGCCGATGGCAGTGATCGTGCCGCTGACGGGCCTGATGGTCGTCGAGAACTGGGGCGGACTCGAAAACGCACCTTGGGCGTGGGATGCGTATCTCGCTTTCTGGCTGATCTGCGCTATCAGCGTGGTGCCGGACGTGATTCGGTACGCCCGGAACCGGCACGCCGATGAGCCGATGCACGGCATGGTGAACGGCGGTATACGCGCCATGGTCGCGACCGTGCTGACGTTCTACATCCTGATCGCGATGATCGCCAAGGTGTCGGTGATCGCCCAGCATATTTAGTGCTCGACGATTTCTCGTGTCGTGGTGGTAGTTCTCGAGGGTCGGGCGCTGCAGCGCGCTCAGCCGGCGCTTTTGTTCCCCGGCCAGAATCGATCAAACACGTACGCGGCTGCCACTGCATATAGAGTTGCCAGCAGGAACATGATGATGCGGTCAGAAAACCGACCGCCGGCAGCTGCGCCGCCTGCCGTGTCCATCGTGGCCGGAACGATGATGATGATCGTCGTCAGAAGCCCGTAGGACCACATCGAACCGTTGGGCGCGAGTCCGGCACCGGAGAAGATTCGTTTGCCCATGAACAGCCCGGTCAAGAGAAACAGCAAGCTGTAGATAAACAGATTGGGCCAGATTGCCAGCACATTCCATATAATGATTGCCGCGACGCCACCGACCACGGTCGACAGCAACAGATCATTGGCTGCAGCACTGGTTTTTTCGAGGCTGCTCTGTTGTCCCATCGTCGCGATCTTCAGCAGTACGACAGCGTAAGCTGAGGTCTCACTCGTAACCAGCAACCACACGAGAACCGGCAATACGATCAGCGTCGAACGCAAAGCGCTCCGCCGTGCGAGCGCTGCGTCCGGCGGCGCGGTTGCGGGTTGCGCCGGCGCGCTCGACCCGGAAACCGGTGGGTCCGGAAACAGAGCAAAT
>JBLYYV010000304.1:0-18081 GCA_048550095.1 Gammaproteobacteria bacterium | reverse complement strand
TTCGAGTGGGTCACCGATCGTCTTGGTGCCCAGGGCACGGTCTGCGCGGGCGGTCGCTACGACGGGCTCGTCGAGCAGCTCGGCGGCAAGCCGACACCGGCCATCGGCTGGGGCCTCGGTATCGAGCGCCTGCTGGAGCTGTATCGGGTATGCGGCGGTGCCGATGCCAGCGCGGCGCCTGACGTTTACGTCGTGGCCGTCGGCGATTCCGTCACGGAGCCCGTGTTCGCCCTCGTCGAACGATTGCGGGAAACGAATCCCGGGCTGCGGATTGAGATAAACTGCGGCGCCGGCAGCTTCAAGTCGCAAATGAAACGTGCAGATCGGAGCGGCGCACGCGTCGCGCTGATCCTCGGCGAGGACGAGGTTGCGGAGCAGAAGGCGGGGGTAAAGCCGCTCCGCGAGAATGTGGGACAGGACAACATCGGCTGGGCAGAGCTGTCGACCAGGCTGCCGGGCTATATCGACTAATTGACGATCACGAGATTTCACAGTGGACGAACAACTTACTGACGAACAACAAGCGGAGATAGTCCGCAACTGGCTGCGGGATAATGGCGGTTTCATCTTCGGCGGCATCGTCGTCGCGGTTGGCGCGTTGTTTGGCTGGCAGCAATGGCAGGGCTACCAGGACACGCAGGCGGAGCGAGCCTCCGAACTGTATGAGGCATTGCTCGGCGCGGTGCGCGGCGGCCGAACGACGCAGGCGGATGAGTTTTTCGCGGATCTCGATCAGCGGTATCCCGGTTCGGCTTACGTGGATCAGGCGCGCTTTGTGCTCGCAAAGTCTTACATGGATCGCAGTGATTTCGAGCCGGCCGCCAAGCATCTCGCGGACGTCGTCGATCACACGTCCAGTCAGGAGTTGCGCCATATCGCATCGTTGCGGCTGGCGCGCGTACGGTTGCAGCAGGGGCAATTCGACGTTGCGCTTGACGTTCTCGGCACGGCGACACCGGCTTCCGCGTTCGCGTCACGCTACGACGAGGTACGCGGCGACATCTATTACGCCCAGGGGCGAATCGAAGAGGCGCGCGCTGCGTACGAGTCAGCTATGAGTCACGAGGATGAGGCGCCCGTGATCGACGCGGTATACGTGCAGGCCAAGCTGGACGCGCTCGGCGGGGCTGCCGCCGACGATGAGCCGGCCGAGTAGGCCGGACGACACGAGCATACTCTGGCGCTGACGATGATCGCGAAGTCGAATAACCACGGGATTGATGTGCCGCTTCGCACCGGACGAATTATTGCGGTTGCGCTGCTCGCGGCCGCGGTCGGCGGCTGCGGCCTGTTCGGTGGGGACAAGGACGACAATCCACCTGCGGATCTCGTCAAGTTCAAGCCGACGATCAAGGTGAAGAAGCTGTGGAGCGCGGGACTCGGCGGCGATTCCAAGCATTTGCGCCTTGCATTGAATGTCGCGACCGACGGTACCAACGTCTATGCCGCGGCACACGACGGTCGCGTCGCGGCCTTCGAGGCGACCAAAGGCAAGCGCCTGTGGAAGAAGAAAACCAGGTTGCCGCTGTCGGCGGGTCCGGCCTATGGTGAAGGGGTGCTGGTGCTCGGTTCCAACAACGGCGACGTCATCGCGTTGAACGCGAGTGACGGCACGGAGCGCTGGCGGACCGTCGTGACCAGCGAGGTGCTCGCGACGCCGGCCATCACGCGTGATCTCGTGCTCGTGCGCACTGTCGACGGCAAGCTCGTCGCACTGAATATCGATACCGGCGGAGAAGCCTGGTTCGTGCAGCAGTCCGTGCCTCGCCTGTCGGTGCGCGGCACCGGATCGCCGGTCGTCATGAGCGATGCCGTCGTCTGCGGTTTCGACAACGGGCGGATCGCATCCTACGAACTTGGCGATGGCAGCCTGATCTGGGATCTGCTGCTGTCGCCGCCGAGTGGCCGGACGGAGGTCGATCGGCTGTCAGATCTCAACGCGACCGTGCGCGTTGTCGGAGAGGACGTTTACGCGATCGGCTACCAGGGTGCTTTGTCTTCCCTCGCAGCAGAGTCCGGCCAGATACTCTGGACGCGTGAGATCTCGAGCCACACCGGCACCGGCGTAGACTTCAACAATTTATACGTCACCGGCGATGCCAGTCAGCTGTATGCGGTTTCGCGCCGCACGGGACGCGAACTGTGGCGGCAGGAAACGCTGTTGAATCGCGACGTGACCGGGCCCGCTCCATACCGCGGCTCGATCGTCGTGGGCGATTACGATGGATACGTTCACTGGTTCGACGCACGTGACGGGGCTTTACAGACGCGCGTGCGCGCCGGCGGCAACCGGATCTCCGCGGCGCCGGTGGTCGTCAACGACCTGGTGTTCGTGATCAGCGAGTCCGGCAAGATCTTCGCATTCCAAGAAATCACGAAGAAGTGAACCGTCGTGCTCCCGGTAATCGCCTTGGTTGGACGCCCGAACGTAGGGAAGTCAACACTCTTTAATCGCCTCACCGGGACTCGCGACGCGCTGGTTGCCGATTACCCGGGACTCACGCGCGATCGTCAATATGGTTTCGCCAGTGTGCCCGCGGAGTTGCGCGCAGCCGCGGGCGCTGATTCCCTCATCGTCGTCGATACCGGCGGCATTACCGGCGATCAGGGTGAACTCGACCTGCAGATGAGCAAGCAGGTCGAGTCGGCGGTTCTCGAGTCGAATGTCGTCATCCTGATGGTCGACGGCGAGTCCGGATTGACCGCGGGCGACGAGAACGTTGCCGAACTCATTCGTCGCACCGGTAAACCGGTCGTACTCGTGGTGAACAAGACTGAGGGGCGCGCTGCGGAAGAGAGCGCGGCGGAATTCTATGCGCTGGGTATCGGGGACCCCGTTGCGATCTCGGCGACGCGCGGCGACCGGGTCCAGGGAATGCTCGCGACGGCGCTCGGACTCTGCCCGCCGGCGGTCGAGGATTCGTTGCCGAAAGGGGAGGCTGGAGGTACCCGTGTCGCGGTGATCGGCAAGCCGAACGTCGGCAAGTCGACGCTTATCAATCGGCTGCTGGGCGAAAACCGCCTGGTGACGCAAGGTGAGGCCGGCACGACGCGCGACAGTATTGCGATACCGTTCGACTTTGACGGGCATCCGTTCGTGCTCGTCGATACCGCGGGAATCCGGCGCAAGGCGCGCGTCACGGAAATGATCGAGAAGTTCAGTATCGTCAAGTCCTTGCAGGCGCTTGAGGACGCCGATGCCGTCATCATGCTGATCGATGCTCGCGAGGGCATGACCGAGCAGGACACGTCGTTAATTGGTCTGATCCTGCAGCGCGGACGCGCGATGACACTCGGGGTCAACAAGTGGGACGGGCTCAGCGAGCGACGGCGCGGCGAGCTGCGGGACGAGCTCGACCGGCAGCTGCCGTTTCTCGATTTCGTGGATACGCATTTCATCTCGGCCTTACATGGCAGCAATATATTCGACGTCCTGAAAAGCGCCGGCAAAGCTGCGCAAGCCGCCGTGCGCGACCTGCCCACGAGTCGTCTGAACGAAGTGCTGCAGGAAGCGATCCAGGCGCACCCGCCGCCGATCGTCCGACGCAGCCGCGTCAAACTCAGCTACGCGCATCAGGGTGGCAAGCGGCCGCCGACGATCGTCATCCACGGCAACCAGACTCAGCGCTTGCCAGGCACCTACCGGCGCTATCTCGTCAATCGTTTCAGGAAGGCGTTCCGGCTCAAGGGCACGCCCATCCGGATCGAATTGCGAACCGGCCGCAATCCTTACGAGGGGCGCCGCAACAAGCTGACCCCGCGTCAGGCCCGCAGCCGCGACCGCATTCGCAAGCGCCGTCGGTGAGCCCGAATCGATAGCAGATTTCCGCTATATTGATATAACGAATTGATTGTCATGGGATCTGCTGCCGGGGCCATAATTGCCCAACGGTTTTCAGGAGCATCGGCGACCCACATCGCCGGCTTATAGCGAGCAATACGATGGGTCAGGCAACCAAATTTTTCGAGTATCCCGGCGCGTTCCAGATGCGTCGGGGTGGCGTGCTCGAGCGCCCGACGATTGCCTACGAAACCTGGGGTTCTCTGAACGAGCGGCGCGACAACGCCGTCTTGATCTTCACCGGCCTGTCGCCGTCCGCTCACGCGACGTCCTCGCCGGAAGACCCGTCTCCGGGCTGGTGGGAAGAGATCGTCGGGCCTTGTCGGCCGATCGATACGCGGCGCTACTTCGTCGTCTGCATCAACTCGCTCGGCAGTTGTTTCGGTTCGACCGGCCCGGCTTCCATCGACCCGGCGACCGGTAGTCCCTATCGACTCGATTTTCCGATTCTGACGCTCGAAGACATCGCGGTATCCGGCAAGGCGGTGCTCGACCATCTGGGCGTCTCGTCGCTGTATTCTCTCGTCGGTCCGTCGATGGGCGGCATGACGTCTCTGGCTTTCGCGACGATGTACCCGGGCGTTGCGCGGAGTCTCGTGCTCATATCCTCTGCGACGCGCGCGTTGCCCTACGCGATCGCACTGCGCTCCCTGCAGCGCGAGATGATTCGCCGCGATCCCGAGTGGCGCGCGGGTCAGTATGAACCGGGCGCCGGCCCCGTCGGCGGGATGCGCCTGGCGCGCAAGCTCGGCATGATCACGTATCGCTCCGGCAAGGAATGGGAAACGCGTTTCGGTCGCGAGCGCGTCTCGACCGAGCATCCTCCGGGCGACCCGTTCGTCGCGGATTTCGAGGTCGAAGCGTATCTCGAACACAACGCCAACAAATTTACCGGGCAGTTCGACGCGAACAGCTACCTTTATCTGTCGCGCGCCTCCGACCTGTTCGACCTGGCGGAACACGGTGGGTCTATCAATGCCGCGATGAGCCGAATTCAGGCTGATCGCGTTCTCGTGATCGGGGTTGAATCGGACTTCCTGTTCACGATCGACCAACAACGCGAGCTGGCTGCTCGATTCGAAGAGACGGGCAAGCCGGTCAGCCTCGTGGAGCTCGACTCGATCCAGGGGCACGATTCGTTTTTGGTGGACATGGACCAGTTCCGGCCCGTCCTCTCCGCATTTTTCTGTGGCGACTGGCAGGCATTGTCGGCCAGAAGTCGGTCCTGATCGCGTCGCGGGTCAGTCGTCGAGAGTCCGGTCGATGGTCGCCTCGAAGCGACCCCGCGCCAGCCGCCCCGCGATTTTTTGCCCGTCCTTCAACGTCGTCGCGTCTTTGACGACCGTGCCGGTCTCGGCATCGCTGATGACGGCGTAACCACGTTCCAGTGTCTTCAGCGGGCTGACGCCGTCCAGGGCAGCGGCAAGCACCGCAAACCGGCCGCCGACTAACGCGATTTGCTCCCGGGCCGAGGTGGCCAGACGCAGCGTTAGATGGTCGAGGCGTTGCCGGTGACGGTCGATATTGCGCGACGGCGTAGCGGCGCGCAGCCGCCGTTGGCTGCCGTCGAGCCGCATTCGATCCAGGTCCAGGCGACGCAGCAGTGACTGACTGATGCGCTGCGTCAGCTCATCGAGTCGTTGCGCGTGCTGCTGCAGGATCAGGCCCGGGTGCCGCCGGCCGATGCGACCTGACAATTGGGCGAGTTGCCGGCGCCGCGTCTCGACACTGCGGCCGATTGCACCCCGCATGCGTTGCTCGCCCGATTCGAGCGCCCGCAGCCACTGCCGGGCATCCGGCACCACCAGTTCCGCAGCGCCGGACGGGGTCGGCGCCCGCAGGTCGGCGACGAAGTCGGCAATGGTGAAATCGACCTCATGCCCGACGGCCGACACGATCGGGATGGGGCAGGCAAAGATCGCGCGTGCGACCCGCTCTTCGTTGAATGCCCATAAATCTTCCAGCGAGCCCCCGCCGCGGCCGACGATCAGCACATCGCACTCACCGCGGTCCGCGGCCGCCTCGAGGGCAGCGGCGATCTCATGCTGCGCTCGATCGCCCTGGACTTGCACCGGGTAAACGACGACGGGTACGGCCGGGAAACGGCGCCCGAGTATCTGCACTATGTCGCGGATTGCAGCGCCGGTCGGCGACGTCACCACGCCGATTCGCCGCGGCAGCACTGGCAGCGGTTGCTTGTGTTCGTCGTCGAAGAGGCCTTCCGCCCGAAGCCTGGTTTTCAGCTCCTCGAGCTTGCGGAGCAGCAGGCCTTCGCCCACCGGTTCCATATGTTCCACGATCAGCTGGTAGCTCCCGCGTGGTTCATACACCGTGACCCGGGCTCGAACGATGACCTGATCGCCGTTGCCCGGGGCGAACTTCAGGAGTCGATTCTGGCCGCGAAACATCGCGCAGCGGACCTCGGCTCTATCGTCCTTGAGCGAAAAATAGAGGTGGCCCGAGGCAGGCCTTGCAAAATTCGAGATCTCGCCAGTGATCCAGAGGGAGGGGAAATGGTCTTCAAGGAGGCCCCGTACCTCGGTATTCAGCTCCGATATGGACCAGATCTCGGCGTCGAGTGGGACCTGGGTTTCGATGGGCGGAGTCGGCATGACGGTTGCCAGTTTACCCGGATTTCCGTGAGGCGTAACATTGCCGGTTTAACTTTCCCGCTCGACCGGAGCCGCCATGCGCATCGATCAACAAGCCCTGACATTCGACGACGTCCTGCTGAAGCCAGCGTATTCGGATGTGTTGCCAAAAGAGGTGGCACTGACGACGCGCGTCTCGCGCGGCATCAATCTGAACATTCCGCTACTGTCGGCGGCGATGGATACCGTCACCGAGGCGCGGCTGGCGATTGCCCTTGCCCAGGAAGGCGGCATGGGCATCATTCACAAGAACATGAGTCCCGAGGCGCAGGCCGGGCAGGTGTCGCTCGTCAAGAAATTCGAGAGCGGCATCGTCAGCGCGCCGATCACCGTCACGCCGGACAAGTCGATTCGTGAGGTGCTGGAAGTCACGCGCGCCAACAACATCTCCGGCGTACCCGTCGTCGACAAGGGCGAAACCATTGGTATCGTCACGAATCGCGACCTGCGTTTCGAGACACAACTCGATGCGCCGGTCACCTCCGTCATGACGCCGAAAGAGAAACTCGTCACCGTGCTCGAGGGCGCCAGCAAGGACGAGGTCAAGTCGCTGTTGCACAAGCACCGGATCGAGAAGGTTCTGGTCGTCAATGAGCAATTCGAGTTGCGTGGTTTGATTACGGCGAAAGATTTTCAGAAAGCGACGGACTTCCCGCTGGCCTGCAAGGACGAGCGCGGCGCGTTGCGTGTCGGTGCGGCGGTCGGTACGTCGGCCGATACCGAAGACCGCGTCGCTGCCCTGGTCGAGGCCGGCGTCGACGTGATCGTCGTCGATACGGCCCATGGCTTCTCCGAGGGGGTGCTGCAGCGTGTGAAAGCCACCAAGCTGGCCTATCCGGACTTGCAGGTCATCGGCGGCAACATCATCAGTGGCGATGCCGCGACGGCGCTGATAGAAGCGGGCGCAGACGGCGTCAAGGTCGGCGTCGGTCCCGGATCCATATGCACGACCCGCGTCGTTGCAGGCGTCGGCGTGCCGCAGATCTCCGCGGTGGCCGAGACGGTCGCTGCCGCAGCCAAACACGATGTGCCGGTGATCGCAGACGGCGGAATCAGGTACTCAGGTGACATCGCCAAGGCCCTCGTCGCCGGCGCGCACTGCATCATGATCGGCAGCCTGTTCGCGGGCACCGAAGAATCACCGGGCGAGGTCGAGCTCTACCAGGGTCGATCGTATAAGTCGTACCGCGGCATGGGCTCACTTGGAGCGATGGCGGGCGCGTACGGCTCGTCCGACCGGTACTTTCAGGACTCGTCGCAGCAGATCGAGAACCTCGTCCCCGAAGGTATCGAAGGCCGCGTACCGTACAAAGGCAGCTTGATCGCAATCGTGCATCAGCTGATTGGCGGCCTGCGCGCCGCGATGGGCTACACGGGCTGTGCCAGCATCGAAGAGATGCGCAGTAAGCCCGAGTTCGTGCGGATCACCGGTGCCGGCATGCAGGAGAGTCACGTTCACGATGTGACGATTACGAAAGAAGCACCGAACTATCGCAGCAAGGGATGAGTACGCACGTTACACCGGTCGTCGCGGACCTCGATGAGGTCGTCGCGCATCGAGTCCTGATACTCGATTTCGGATCGCAATACACGCAGTTGATCGCGCGCCGCGTGCGTGAAGCCGGCGTCTACAGCGAGATCTATCCGTGGGACGTCGATAACGGCGATGTCGAAGCGTTCGGCGCCGATGGCATCATCCTGTCGGGCGGCCCGGAGTCGGTGATTGTCGATGCGTCGAACGTTTCGCCGCGGGCGCCGCAGGGCGTCTTCGAACTCGGCGTTCCGGTGCTCGGCATCTGTTATGGCATGCAGACGATGGCCGAACAACTCGGGGGCGACGTCGAGCCTTCCGATCATCGCGAGTTCGGTTACGCGATGGTCAAATCCGTCGGAGGCAATCAGTTGCTGGGTGATCTCGTCGACGCCGAACTCGAAGACGGCAGTCCGGCGCTGCATGTCTGGATGAGCCATGGCGATCGCGTGCGCGCCTTGCCGGACGGCTTCGAGGCAATCGCGAGCACGGATAATGCTCCGCTGGCCGGCATGGCCGACGAGCGCCGGCGGTTCTACGGCCTGCAGTTTCATCCCGAGGTCACACACACGGATCAGGGGCAGAAGATTATCGAGCGGTTCGTCCACGATATCTGCGGGTGCCCGAATACATGGCAGCCGGGGAACATCGTCACTCGCGAGATCGAGCTCGTGCGCCGGAAGGTCGGTCAGGACAAGGTTTTGCTGGGGTTGTCCGGCGGCGTCGATTCGTCGGTCGTCGCGGCGCTGCTGCACGAGGCGCTGGGCGACCAGCTGACCTGCGTCTTCGTCGATCATGGTCTGCTGCGCCTCGGTGAGGGCGACCAGGTGATGAATACGTTTGCCGATCACCTCGGCGTCAAGGTCATTCGTGTCAATGCCGAGCAACGTTTCCTCGGCGAACTCGCGGGCATTGACGACCCCGAGGAGAAGCGCAAGATCATCGGCCGAATGTTCATTGAGGTGTTCGACGAAGAAGCGGCGAAGCTCGAAGACATCAAGTGGCTGGCGCAGGGCACGATATACCCCGACGTCATCGAGTCAGCCGGCGGCAAGACCGGCAAGGCGCATGTGATCAAGTCGCATCATAATGTCGGCGGTTTGCCGGACGACATGAGCCTCGAACTGGTCGAGCCCCTGCGGGAATTGTTCAAGGACGAAGTGCGCAAGATCGGGCTCGAACTCGGTTTGCCGCGCGAGATGGTCTATCGTCATCCGTTTCCGGGACCGGGCCTCGGCGTCCGTATCCTCGGCGAAGTTCACAAGGAATACGCTGATCTGCTGCGTCAGGCCGACGCGATTTTCATCGACGAGTTGCATGCAGCGGATCTCTATGACCAGGTCAGCCAGGCGTTCGCCGTATTTTTGCCAGTTAAATCGGTCGGCGTCATGGGCGACGGGCGACGCTACGACTACGTTGTTGCATTGAGGGCGGTAGAGACGGTTGATTTCATGACGGCCCGATGGGCTCATCTGCCTTATGATTTTCTCGATCACGTCTCGCGGCGAATCATCAACGAGGTGCAGGGCATCTCGCGCGTGACCTACGACATTTCAGGCAAGCCACCCGCAACCATCGAGTGGGAGTAATCGTGTCGTCGTCCGTCGACGAGCGATGGATGCGGCGCGCGCTGGAACTGGCGGCCGTTGCAGCCGAACTGGGCGAGGTTCCGGTCGGGGCCGTGCTGGTTCGAGGTGACGAAGTGCTGGCCGAGGGTTGGAACTGCCCGATCGGCGAGTCGGATCCGACCGCGCACGCGGAAATCAGGGCGCTGCGCGCGGCGGGGCAGGCGGTCGGCAACTACCGGCTCCTGGATACGACTCTATACGTGACGATGGAGCCTTGCCCGATGTGCGCGGGCGCGCTGGTTCATGCACGCGTCTCGCGGCTGGTGTTCGGTGCCCCGGATCCTCGTGCGGGCGCCGCCGGCACGATTTTCGACCTCGTGCGATTTCCGGCGCTCAATCATCAGCTGGAGGTAAGTGGTGGAGTCCTCGCAGACGAATGCAGAGGCGTTCTGCAGGCATTTTTCCGCGCGCGGCGCAGCTGATTCGCCCATTCGATCCAGCTTTTGCTAGAATCATTGGCAGACGACCAATTTTTACATAATAAACGGTCGCATCAGGAAAGCTGCGTCGCCCAAAACTAAACCATAAGGCGCGCACGCGAACGCGGCAGCGTAATTCTCAGCCGCCCGATATGGAGATGACTATGTTTGAGCTTGGGAAGAAAGAAGGGGCCGAATCCGGCCAGGATTCCACCACGACCGATCGTCAGGAGAGCCGCAGTGCCGCGACGACCGCGACTTCGTCGTCCGGCAGCGCGCCCCGCGAGACGGCGGTGATCGGGCGGTCGATTCGCATCAACGGCGATCTCCAGGGCGAAGAAGACCTGCGCATCGAGGGGGACGTGAACGGAACGGTGCGCCTGCACAACAACACGCTGACGATTGGCCAGGAAGGCAAGATCCGCGCGGATGTCTATGCCAAGTCGGTAGTCGTTGACGGCGTCATGGAAGGCGACGTCTACAGTTCGGAACGCGTCGCGATTCGCAAGAGTGCGACCGTGCTCGGCAACATAACCGCGCCGCGGGTGGCCCTCGATGACGGCGCCAGGTTCAAGGGGTCTATCGAGATGGATCCCGACGCTGTCGAGAAAGCGCTCGGCAAGACGGATACTGACACCAGGGCGAGCGCCGACACGCCGAAACAGAAAAGCAAGGCCAACGGATCCAAACCGCCCGCGAAGCCCACGGTCGTAGAGGATGTCACTGCAGCCAATCAATCGGTCGGTTAGACCCGACTGAATGTTGTCGAGACATCCGCGTGATTGCGGCTAACGCCAGGCAAGCCGATCCACGATCGGTCGCGCAGCCTGAACGATTCAACGCTCCGCTGTTCCAGTCGCTGCTCGAGAGACTGGACAGCGGCAAGCGTTGCGTCGTACTCGATCTCGGCACCGCGCATACGCAGACGGTGTCGTTATTCGGTCGCTATCGGTGCCGGCTGGATATCGCGGACGTCGTAGATGACCTCGATGCGCTCAATGCCGAAGTCGACCCACAAGGCAGGCTGCACAGAGCGGAGGCTCTGCTGCCGGTGGCGCACGGCGAGCCTGCCGACGCGGTATTGTGCTGGGACGTGCTGAACTACCTCGATCGGCCGGCGATGAAAGCTTTGATGACGCGGGTGGCAGCCCGCTCGAAGCCCGGGACGATGGTGCATACGTTGATCGTGTACTCCGACACGCACATGCCGGCCACGGCGGGTCATTTCGTTCCCCAGGAAGACGATAGCCTGCTCGACATGGCGATTCGTCACGATGAGCGGCCCGCGCCTCGCTATGCGCCGACGGACCTGACCGATTGCCTGCCGGGCTTCAGGATGGAGCGGGCCATGTTGCTGAGCAACGGGATGCAGGAGATCCTGTTTCGGGTCTGACCTCGGGTTCAGCCGCTGCGCGATTCGTCTGTCAGCGACTCGTTCACATCCTCGTCGCTGTCGGCAATCGTCGGGATCGGGTCCGGATCCGCTTCCGGTTCCGTCGAAATATCACGCGTCAACCAGACGAGTATGTCGTAGTAATTACGGATGTTCTCGACGTATAACACCGGTTCCCAACCACGGGCGTAGCCGTGACGCGTATGGGCGTAGTACGTTCTTTGGGTCAGCAACGGCAGACTCTGTTTGACGTTGAACCAGAGGTCCGGGTCCCGTCCCATCTGTTCGGTGATGCGACGTGCATCCTGCACGTGGCCGTAACCGACGTTGTAGGCGGCGAGTGCGAACCAGGTCCGATCCGGCTCGACGATCGAAGCCGGGAAGCGTGATTTGATCTGCACGAGATAGTCCGCGCCGCCACTGATGCTCTGTTCGGGATCGACGCGATCATCGACGCCGATCGAGCCGGCGGTCAGTTGCGTCAGCATCATGATTCCGCGCACGCCCGTCGGCGAGACCGCTTCCGGATCCCAGTGAGATTCCTGGTAGCCGATGGCGGCCAGCAGTCGCCAATCGAGTTGCTGCTGGGTGCCGGCGTTCTCGAACATTTCCCGATAGGTCGGTAGCTTGTTGCGGAAGTCGCGCATGAAGCGCCGGGTACCCACATAGTCGAATCTTTGCGTCCGCTTGTAGTAGCGGTCTTCGAGTTGGTCGAGGAAGCCGTTGTCCTTGACCTTCCCCATGTAGGCTTCGGCCTGCTCGAGCAGGCTGCGGTCATACCGCCGCGGAAACGCCCATGCCAGCGGATTGTCGACCGCCAGCTCGAATCCGACGCGAATCTCCGGCAGGTAGTTGCGGTAGATGCTGAATAGCGTCGAGTCGGCTACCGTATAGTCGATCTCCCGGTCCGCAACCTGAACGAGCAGACCGGCGATATCTTCATGCGGATTTTCGGACCACGCGAGATCGGGATTATCGGATCGTTCGTTCTCGAGGCTCTCGATGTAACTGCTGCCGGCCATCACTTCGAGGCGTTTGCCGCGCAGGTCGGCAATGCTGCGTGGGCGCCGGGTACCGAGTTTGTAAATGACGAATTCCTTGACCGTCGTGTAGCTCGGCCCGAAATCCACGCGCCTTGCGCGCTCCGGCGTGATCGTCAGTCCGGCGGCAGCGACATGCGCCTCGCCCGACTCGACGGCCGGGATAATGTCGCTGAAGCGCTCGGTCGTGATCAGCTTGAGTTTGACGCCGATGTGGTCTGCGAAGCCCTTGATCAGGTCGTACTCGGGACCTTCCGGCCCGTGCGCGCCCGTGTAATAGCTCGTCGGGCTGTTTTGAGTCACGACACGCAGTTCGCCCAGCGCCAGGACTTCGTCCAATAGCGACGGCGGTTGGCCGCACGTGGTCACGAGCGCAGCCAGGGAGAGAATGAGGCCCCATTTCAGTTTGTTATTTGTCCGGAACCTGACAGGCCTCACGTGTTCGTGAGTACTCATGCGCATGAATTATAGTGAGCCGGGAAATCCATACCATGTTGACACGCACGGTTTCGTTGGCTCTAGTTATGTAATATAGCTGTTAAAATTATGATTTAAATAGAGTTTTACGCGAGAATTTCCACTTTTGCGTAAGTAATTCACGCAGGTCCTCGACCGCATATGGTGTAACCTTGTCGTCCCTTCCGCACCGACGCGATGCCTTGATGACACAGCAAAATGAGCAGGAATGGCGGAGCCTGTGCCGTCAGGCGTCGGTCGAGCCGGACGAGGTCCGGCTCGTGTATGAGCGCTATGAAGCCTATCGTCGATTCACTGCAGCCGGGGGCGGCGAGCCGATATCACTTGCCCAGTGGTTCCGTTTTTACCACCGCGAGAAAACGTCTGAGGGGGCCCAGGCGGGACCCGCGCCGGGCGGTTGTTCGGCAGACGGGGATGCCGTCAACAATGCGTGCCTGAAGAAGCCCGCCGAGTTTCTGCGCGTTCTCGAAGCCTATGGCAGGGCAGGCGGTACGACCGACTGAATCGGGTTGCCGGCGCCACCGTCACGAATGATCGCGATTTCGACGCGCCGGTTGCGGGCGCGGCCTTCGGGCGTATCGTTCGGGAAGATCGGGCGCGTATCGCTGTACCCGACCGCCGTCAGTTGCGCCGGGTCGACCGTATCGAGATCTTCGATCATGTGAATCACCGATACTGCACGATTCGTCGAGAGCTCCCAGTTGGACTTGATCGTCGCCGTCCTGATGGGGCGATCGTCCGTGTGACCCGAAACCTGGATGGTGCCTTCCTCGTCGGCCAGTGATTCGGTGACCTTGCGCAGGATGGGCAGGATTTCGGCGGAGATCACGTCGCTGCCGGGCGCGAAGGCGACCTCCTCGGGGAACCGGATAACGACGTTGTTGCCGGCCATCTCGACCGACAGGTTGCCCTTCCTGATTTCGTCCTTCAAATCTTCCTGGATCTTGCGCCTAAGCTGCTTCGTATCCAGGTTGGCTTCCTGCTGCGTCATCGGGCGCGCGCCACGCGACTGCGTCTGCAGCGTATTCGGCACCAGGCTCGGCGGGCCGATCGATGACGAGGACTGCGCGCGAACGGGCGTGACTTCGGAGCCGAAACCCTTGGCCATCGACGCGACGACGGCTTTGTACTTGACCTCGTCGAGATAGGAGAACGAGTACAGGAGTACGAAGAAGCACATCATCAGCGCCATCAGGTCGGCGAAGGTCGCCATCCATGCGGGAATTCCTGCTCCGCCTTTCTTGTCCGCCATCGTTTACTCCCGCCCTTCGCGTGCGCGCGCTTACTTCGTCGCTTTGGCGACCTTGGCGTCCTGCAGGTACGTGCGCAGGATCTCCTCGATGACGTGCGGGCTCTCGCCCTGGGCGATGCCCTGAACACCCTCGATGATCAGTGACTTCGTCATCCGGTCATACTGGTAGCGCAGGCGCAGCTTGGTCGCGACGGGAATCGCGAACATATTCGCGATCAACGCGCCGTACAGCGTCGTCAGCAGGGCGACGGCCATCGACGGGCCGATCGCCGATGCGTCCGACATGTTCGCAAGCATCTGGACGAGACCGACGAGCGTGCCGATCATGCCGAACGCCGGGGCCGCGTCGCCGATGCCCTGGTAGATCTCCGCGCCGAGTTCCATTCGCTCGATGGATTTCTCCATGTCGTTGTCGAGAACTTTCTTGACGAACTCGGGTTGCTGGCCATCCACGCACAGCTGAATACCCTTCTGAAAGAATTCGTTGTTGACGGGTTCGTCCTCGAGGGCGAGAAGGCCGTCCTTGCGGGCGCGATTGGCCAGGTCCTTAATCCGTTCGACCAGCTCGGACGGGTTCTGCATGTTGTCCTTGAACGCCATCCCGACGCCGGTCTTCAGCGCGTATATACAGTCGGCCATCGGGAATTTCATAAACGTCGCCGCAGCGGTGCCGCCGACAACCACCAGGATACTCGGCACGTTGACGAAGGTCGCTGCATCGCCGCCGAGGACGATCGCCATCAGGATGATGACGCTGCCGGCGATGAAGCCAATTAAAGTTGCCAGATCCATGCGTTACGGCATCCGTTTCGCTGTGTTGACGGGCGTGTCTTGCGAGGGCATCGGGCACGCGCTAATACCGATGGAAGATACCCCGGAGAGGCGGCTCACTACTGCGAACGATGTCACAGGTTTTACATAACTTTTTTGATTCAAATAGCTGTTTTTCATAGATTTACTTCGCGACTTCGCAGGCCACACCGAACCGGTGATCGCGAGCGGACCGCTTAGTTGTGATGTCGGCAGATCCGCCGGGTTTCTGAAGCCCGCTATGAGGCCCGCATCGCGAAAATCGACTTCAGGCTGGCTCTCGGGGGCGAAATCCCTATAATCTGCGCCTCCCGCGGAGGGGTGCCGGAGCTGGCCAAACGGCCCTGATTCGAAATCAGTGGGCGGAGTAATCCGCACGGGGGTTCGAATCCCCCCCCCTCCGCCATAAAAAATGCCCCATTTCGGGGCATTTTTTATGGCCTCTACCTGTCTCTGCGTGGCAGGCGGATCGCGTATAATCCCTCGCCTTAAATTGTCCTACTCCCAAGGAGTCACCATGAATCAACCCACGCTGGCGGCCATCGTCGCCATTGTCCCGCTGTTGCTCGCCGGAACTTCGCATGCAGCCGACGCCAAGTCGATGAGCGAAGACGACAAGGTCTTTTACTATCTCGGCACGGCGCTGAGCTCGAACCTCGCGCCGCTGGGCCTGACGGACGATGAGCTAACCATGGTGCAGCAGGGGTTGCGCGATGCGCTGACAGGCAGCGCGATCGAACTGGACGGCGCCATCTATGGCGAGCGCCTGAATGAAATCGCGCAGCAGCGAATGGCGGCCACGGCGGTTCGTGAAGAGGCCGCCGCGCGCGACTACATCACGAAGATGGCGGCCGAGGAGGGTGCGGAAACGACTGCTTCCGGCATCGTTATTCTCGAGTTGGAGGCCGGCAGCGGCGCCTCGCCGACCGCGAATTCCACGGTGACCGCCCACTATCATGGCATGTTGCGTGATGGCACCGTCTTTGACAGCTCGGTAACGCGCGGCCAGCCTTTTACGTCTTCGCTGGAGCGGGTAATTCCGTGCTGGCGTGAAGCCATCCCGACAATGCAGGAGGGTGGCAAGAGCAAGATCACATGCCCGCCGGAGCTCGCTTACGGCGAGCGCGGCAGTGGCGCGATTCCGGGTGGCGCGGCCCTTACCTTCGAAGTCGAACTGATCGAGGTCGTCGAGTAATCCACCCGGCATTTGCATCGGCTGGCTCGTGTGGAAGCAGCGGTTACTGAATCACGCGCTTTTCTGGGTCAATGCCGGTGTGGTGGTGACTTGCTGGTTATTCGGCGCCTACCATGCGTGGCAGGAGCACTCATCGAGTACGGCTCTGAAAGCTCTATTGCTGCCTCCGTATGGCGTGTAGCGGAGCAGCGAATCATGCTTCGTCAATAGCGTCGAGGCGGAGCACGCTTGCTGTTTCATCGAGGAAGCGGGTTTCGAGTTCCGCGACCGGCAGTGGTTTGCTGATGAAGAATCCCTGGATCTCATCGCATTTGAGCCCGCGCAGATAGTCGAGTTGTTCCTGTGTCTCCACCCCCTCGGCGACGACGCGCAAGTCGAGTTTGTGCGCCATGGCAATGATGGCTGCGCAGATGGCGGCGTCGTCGCTGCTTTTTTCGAGATCCGAAACGAACGAGCGGTCAATTTTCAGCGTATCCAGTGGCAAGCGTTTCAGATAGCTGAGTGAAGAATAGCCCGTGCCGAAGTCGTCCATTGCCAGCGATACGCCGGCATTCTTGAGTTTGTTCAGCGTCTTTACCGTCTCCTTGACGTCCTGCATGAGGATCGTCTCGGTCAGTTCCAGCTGCAGGGTCGACGGTTCCAGGCCTTTTTCGAAGATCGCCTTCAGTACGACCTCGGCGACGTCACTCTGGAAAAACTGCTGGCTCGAAATATTGATTGCGATGTTCGGGTAGTGCCCATACTTGTCCTGCCACGCCCGGGCTTGGCGGCATGCTGCGGCCAGCACCCATTCGCCCAGTGGCGTGATCAGGCCGCATTCTTCGGCCAGGGGGATGAAATTGCCAGGCGGAATGTTGCCGCGCTCCGGGTGATGCCAGCGCAACAGCGCCTCGACGCCAATCATACGGCCGGTGGATAGATCAATCTGCGGCTGGTAGTGCAGTTCGAGTTCGTCTCGCTGCAGCGCATAGCGAAGGCCATTCTCGAGTTCGAGTCGTTCGAGCGAGCGCAGGCTCATCGTGCCGGAATAGAACCGGACGCTGTTGCGACCCGCGTTCTTGGCCTGATACATCGCGACGTCAGCATTCTTCAGCAGACTGTCTATGTCTTCACCGTCATCGGGATACATCGATACGCCAATGCTCGAGGTGACAACGAACTCATGGCCCAGGTGCTCGACCGGCCGCGTCAGTTCGGCGCGAATTCGCTCGGCGACCGCGACGGCGTCGTCCGTCGATTCGAGGTCCTGGAGAATGGCGACGAACTCGTCGCCGCCCAGGCGCGCGAGGCGCAGATCGGACTCGTCTGCCTCCGGCCTGATGACGCAATCGTCATTGCGAATGCAGCCATCGAGGCGGGTGGCTATCGTTTGCAGAACGACATCGCCGAAGTTGTGACCGAGCGTATCGTTGATGCGCTTGAAGTTATCGAGATCGACGTACAGCGCTGCGACTTTCGTATCGTGCTTTTCAGCGCGTTCGATGGCCATGGATAGTTGCTGGAGGAACAGCTGACGGTTCGGCAGGCCGGTGAGCGTGTCGAAATATGCGAGCTTGTGTACTTCTTCCTCCGCGCGCTTACGTGCCGTTATCTCGCGGACGATCGCCAGTGTCAGGTCATTCAGGTATGGGACGATCTGCAGCTCATAGTGGAACTGTTGTTCGTCGTGTTCGAGGGCGAATTCACTTCTCTGCGGTCGACTATCGTTGATGACCGTGCGGATCATCATCATCCATTCCGTTGCGATTGAGCGCGGCAGATACTCCCCGATGGTGAGTTGATCGCCCCGCGGTTCCGGCATCGTGGCGGCGTCACTGCCGGCCATGAAATTCATGATAGTGCCG
>JBLYYV010000303.1:0-6307 GCA_048550095.1 Gammaproteobacteria bacterium | reverse complement strand
TATTTCAGCGAAGACGGGCAGCGCTGGGGCAACCCGGTGTACGACTGGGATGCCATGCGCGCGTCGGACTATCGCTGGTGGTGCGACCGCATCGGGCATCAGCTGCATCGTTTCGATGCAATTCGCATCGATCACTTCCGTGCGCTGCAAGCCTGTTGGGAGATTCCCGCCGACTCGCCCACCGCACGCGAGGGACACTGGGAACCGGTGCCCGGCGACGAGTTGTTGAGGGCCTTCACGAAGCGCTTCGGTGATCTGCCTTTGTTCGCCGAGGACCTCGGCACGATCACGCCGGAAGTGCTCACGTTGCGCGACGAGTTCGGCTTACCCGGTATGCTCGTGCTGCAGTTCGGCTTCGACGGCATGGCGGACAACCCGTACCTGCCCGAGAACCATGTCGAGAATGCCGTCGTGTACTCCGGTACCCACGACAACGACACGACCGTCGGCTGGTTCGAGTCGCTCGACGACCGCACCCGCGAGATACTGGGCGAAAAACTCGAGAACGCGCACGACATGCCTGCCGCGCTGATTCGCGCGGCCTATGCATCGCCGGCAAGGCTGGCCGTCCTGCCGATGCAGGATCTGCTGAGCCTTGGCACCGAGGCGCGGATGAACGTGCCGGGTACGGAGACCGGCAACTGGCAGTGGCGGTTCGAATGGGCCGACGTCCCTGGCGACTTTGCTGAACGCTTTCGAGAACTCGCGGCCAGGTTCCATCGGCGCTGAACCCCGGACTATTTGCCGGCGAGCGTCCGGTAAAGTTTTTCGTACTCCGGCGCCTGGTGATGCCAGGAAAAATCCTCGCTCATGCCGTTGGCCATCAGCCTGCTCCACGCGTCCGGATCACGATACCAGTCGAGTGCCGTCGTCAGGCCCCATCGCAGGCCCTCGGCATTGGCATCTTCGAACACGCTGCCGTTGCCAGTGCCGCTGGCCGGATCGAAATGCCGGATCGAATCCGCCAGGCCACCGGTCTTGCGCACCACCGGCACCGTGCCGTATCGCAACGCGTATAGCTGCGTCAGGCCGCAGGGTTCATAACGCGACGGTATGACGAACAGGTCGCTGCCGGCCAGGATGCGATGCGACATACGGTCGTCATACGCCTCGACAAACGCCAGCCGGTCCGGCCATTCGTCGGCCAGCGCCCGCATCGCGTGGGTATACGGCGGCTCGCCGGTACCGAGCACGACGCAGCGTGCGCCCTGCTCGTCGAGCATTTCAGGCAGGACGGCCTCGAACAGGTCAATGCCTTTCTGCAGGACCAGCCGCGACACCATGCCGAGCAGCGGCGCGTCGGCGTCGGCATCGAGCCCAAGTTCTTCCATGAGCGCCAGCTTGTTGCGACGTTTGTCGGCAATGGTCTCGGCGGAATAGCGAACGTCGATGTGTTGATCGGTCTCCGGGCTCCACAATGCGTAGTCAACGCCATTCAGGATGCCTAGCAGGCGATGACCCCGCTGCTGCAGGAGGGTCTCGAGGCCCATCCCGTACTCCGGCGTCTGGATCTCCCTGGCGTGTGTCGGACTGACGGTGGTGATTGCATCCGCGTGCATGACGCCCGTCTTGAGCATATTGATGTCGTCGGCCGCGAGATCGACGGGGTCCGTCAGCGCCAGCAGATCGGCATAGCCGGCATCGCGCATGACCTTGGCCGAAAACACGCCCTGGTAGCCGATGTTGTGAATCGTCAGCACCGTGCTCGCATCGACGAACATCGGTTCCGATCGCGCGGCCTGGCGCAGCAGCGGCGGCATCAGCGCCGTGTGCCAGTCATGACAATGCACGATGTCCGGCGACCATTCGAGCGCTCGGCACAACTCGAGCGCCGCGCGACACAGCAACAGGAATCGGTGGGCTTCGGGCTCACCCGAAGAATAGATCTCTTCGCCGAGCAACTCCGGGCAATCCACGACGAAAACGCGACCGGCGTCAGGCCCAGCGTCATGGAGAAAGATGCTGTACTCGAGGCTCGCGCCGTCATACGTCAGCGGGTGCGGTCCGGAAACCGGTTTGGCGTCGGCGTCCGGCGCCGGGATGATGCCGTAGCGCGGCAGCACCGTCACGACATCGTGGCCGGCACCCTTCAGATAGTCGGCGAGCGCCGCCGTCACATCGCCGAGCCCGCCGCTTTTCGCCAGCGGCACGAATTCGGCACAGACATTCAGGATGCGCAGGGGTATCACGTGACCAGGAACCCGGTCACCGGAAAGAATTCACTATGTCCCACCGATCAGGCGTCTAGATCGTGTGTCAGCTTCGCGGGTCTTACCCGGAGAAACATGCCACGGAAATATTGGCCGTTCAGTTCATCGACCGCTACGCTGGCTTCGGACCGCTGTGGCATCTCGATCAGACCGTAGCTTCGCGAACGCCGCGAAGGCTTCCGATCCCGAACGAGTTCAATTTCGGTCACGCGACCATAGCGCGAGAAGATGTTCAGAAGGGTCTCCGCCTGAGCATCGAACGGTAGATTCCCTACGTAGATTGTTGTCACTTGCGTCTCCTTCTATCGGGAGTGCCGGATGTCAGGCGGTGAGCGAGTCTTCCACCTCCTTTTCTGCCGCCAGCCAGTCTTCGACCGGGTCACCGCCAACGAATCCCCGACTCTCCGCTTTCAGAAAAGCGGCCTCGGCGATCAGCCGATACCGCTGCTCCGGAGTCAAGACCTTGCGCCCAGCCTTTCTTGTAGCTGTCTTGCGGACCGTTTTCTTCTTGGCCGCGGCCTTTTTGGCCGGCGTCTTTTTCCGGGTGACCTTGCTGGCCGTTTTCCGCGCGCCAGTGGCCTTCTTGCGGGTCGTTTTTTTCTTGCCGGATGCGGATTCAGCGGCTTTTTTGACTTCAGTCATGACTGCCTCACCGTCTGTTCTCAGAGCGACAACTTAGCCGCCCCTTTGCCTGTACGATCTTAGCGAAATTTCCCACGGGTAGCATCAGTAAAAACCACTGATGATTTTCGCGACCTGAAGGATCGCACGGTAACGTTTCAATATTGTTACGGTTGCCGAAGAAAGTTAGAGAGTCTCGCAAGTCGGAAAAATTCCGCGGTTGCTCGAATCATTGACAGTCGTGCGCAGACAGTTTGTATGAGCCCAGCATTTTCATGTAGTTACCGCGTTCGAATTCGACGGGATGCGGGCTCTATTGTTGGCTCATGCTGCCCATGAGTTGATCCGGTGATTCATATTCGTGTGCGCTCAACTACTCGACAGCGCTGTCAAAATTTTTTTTATTTGCGCGTCGGTGCCGGCCTCGTCGATGGCCTGCGCATGACGTACCGACCCGCCGAGGATCGGACTGACCAAGACCGGAATATTCGGCGACTCTTTCGGGCGCCACCGCCGCTTCGCATCATCTGCGGCCGTCCGCGCGAGATTGCCGAAGCGCATCCCGGGCTCCGCGAATTCGCGGAACGGAATCGACGGCTTCTTGCTGTCGAGCTGCCGCGGGTTCCGGTGCCGCTGGACGCGGCGCCGATCCGTTCGCTCCGGAAACGCCCGCTCTGCGCGGTTTGTAGAATTCTGGATCCGCGCGCTGCCGGCCGGGCGATATGCTAGTATTTTGCGCAGTTTCGAACACCAAAACATAAGACTTTCAAAGGATTCTTGTTACCGCCATGTCAATTTTCCAAGATCAACTAGAAAAGGTTCGCACCCAGAAGGGTTTCGTCGCAGCGCTCGACCAGAGCGGTGGCAGCACGCCGAAGGCGCTAAAGCTCTATGGCGTCGGGGAAGATGCGTACAGCAACGACGACGAGATGTTCGCGGTCGTGCATGCCATGCGCACGCGCATCATCACGAGCCCCGCTTTCAACGGTGACCGCATCCTGTGCGCGATCCTGTTCGAGAACACGCTCGATCGCGACATCGAGGGCAAGAACACGGCGGCCTACCTGTGGGAAGACAAGAACGTCGTGCCGATCCTGAAGGTCGACAAGGGCCTGGCTGACGAAGCGAATGGCGCGCAGCTGATGAAGCCGATCCCGAACCTCGACGAGCTGCTCGAAAAGGCCAAGGCACGCAACGTATTCGGCACGAAGATGCGCTCAGTGATCAAGAGCGCCAACGCCGACGGCATCGCCGACAACGTCGCCCAGCAGTTCGCCATCGGCAAGCAGATCGTCGCGGCCGGTCTCGTCCCGATCATCGAGCCGGAAGTCGACATCAACGCGCCTGACAAGGCCGCGGCCGAGGTGATGCTGCGGGATCGTCTTCTGGACGGCCTGAACTCGCTCGGCGACGGCCAGCTCGTCATGCTCAAGCTCACGCCACCGGAAGAGGCGAACTTCTATAAGTCGTGCATCGACCATCCGAACTGCCTGAAAGTCGTCGCACTGTCCGGCGGTTACTCGCGTGACGAGGCGAATCGCCGCGTGTCGGAGAACCACGGCATGATCGCGAGCTTCTCGCGAGCATTGAGCCAGGGTCTGTCGGCGCAGCAGACGGACGACGAGTTCAACGACATGCTCGACGCGTCGATCCAGTCGATCTTCGAGGCTTCCAGCACCTGAGGAAGACCTGCAAACAGCAAAAACCCCTGCGATTTTCGGGTCGCGGGGGTTTTTTGTTGCTCGCGTTTTTGATGTCTGCTCAGTCTGCCTGTGCGCACGAGGATGAGATTCATCACGCCGCCATCATCGGCACCTGGCAATCCGACGCTGCGCGCACGATCGACGCACTGGACGACGTCGACGGCATCTCCCCGGAGGTCCGCGCAGCACTCGCGGACGACTACTTCGGCCACCTGTTCATCGAGTACCGCGAGGACACGGTCCGCGCGTGGTTCGACAACTCGGACTACGACAGCGGCGACCGGCCCTACGAAGTGGTCGAGATCACAGACGAGTACATCGTCACGCGCGAGTGGAACGAGATTCTGAGGCTATACGAAGAGAGCACGACGTATTTGGACCCGCCGTGCATCTACGGCGTGTCAGCGGAGTACGGTTTTCGGGAGTACTACTGCCCGGCCGAGTGAAATTTGGGGACAGTGACTTAATTTTTGCACCGCGTCACGCACCCCAACTGTTCGATGCGGAATGATATTCACTGTCCGCTATTTCGTTTCTGTCGTTCCGGCTAGAACTGAAACTCGAGCAGAAAGCGCAGGTCCCAATTGGGCCCCTTGGTTGGCCTCACGACATTCTTGTAGAGTGCCGCGCCGACGTTCATTTCCGCCGAGCCAACCTTGAAGTGCCGCTGGGCGCCGCCGCCGATCGGCACGTAGGCCTTTTCGCCGGACGCCTTGTCCCAATAGATCGAGATGCCGTAGGGCACGTACATCAGGTCCCACTTGTCGTTGAGCGAGTAGTAAACGAACGGTTTTGCAATGAACATGCTGACGTCCTTGCGGTCGCTGTCGCCGGCAACTGACCAGAGCTGCATCGCGATGACGCCGGCAAAGAGGCGGCCGTTTTCGTACTCGTAGTCGAAACTCGGCCCGACGGACCACTTGCCGCTGCCGAGACTGTCGTCCGCCGCCGTGGGCAGCTGCGCACCGAAACCCCATGCAAGGTGGTGTGACCCGTGGTGTGCCCCCTTCCGGGAAAACCAGAAGCCCGTCAGGATGTCGCCGATGCCCGTGGCCGCCTCGAACCCGGCGGGCTGCGGATTGCCGATCGGCTGCCCGGGAATCGGACGCGGAAAATCGTTTAGCTCGACGTAGGCGATATTCTTGACGCCGTAGTTACCAAGATCGAAGGACAATTCGAACTCGAAGCCGAGTGAGTTGGCGTCGTCACTTTCATCCGGCAGGAAGCTGCGAAACAACCAGGTTGCCTGACGGTCGAGACGCACCACTGACTCGGACGCGGATTCGGCCTCGTGACCACCTTCATTCTCGGTCTCTGCGGCGGCAGGAACAGCGCACAGGCCAGCGACCGCTATCAAGAGCAATAGAAACCCGGGGCCAGTGACCTTATTTTGCACGGCGCAACGCATCCCAACTGTGCGATGCGGAAATAAAGTCACTGTCCTCTAATTCCCATTTTTCCTATTTCGCCTTGTCGACCTTCACCGTCAGCTTCTTCAGACCCGCGGATCTGAACGGCACTGCGTAGACGTCCTCGATGATCGGGGAGCCGGTGTCCTCGCCGACGTCGAAGGTCTCCTCGATCGAGAACGTCGCCGGCACCGTCTTGTCGAGGCGTGCCTTGCCGACGCTGCGGCCGTCGATGAAGATCTCGGCGTCGCCTTCGAAGTTACCGGTCTTCGTGAACTTCATCGACACGACGGACTCGCCGGGTGGCACTTCCTCAGACGACGTGATCACGGTCCGGTCGATGCCGATGTAGTTGTACACGTAC
>JBLYYV010000302.1:0-4318 GCA_048550095.1 Gammaproteobacteria bacterium | reverse complement strand
TCGAGATAGCCGATGTTGATTCCGGGCATCGGGCGCGCCTCGCCCTCGATCTCGGTGTCGTTGCCCGCCATGATCTTCAGCAGCGTCGACTTTCCGGCGCCGTTCAGGCCGAGCACGCCGATCTTGGCGCCGGGAAAGAAGCTCAGCGAGATGTCGCGCAGGATGTGTCGCTTGGGCGGCACGATCTTGCCGACCTGGTTCATCGTGTAAACGTATTGGGCCACGTCACGGATCCGGTTGCTGCAGGGAATCGGGATTATCCGGAAAGGTGGGTGGCTTGCAAATCGGGTCGAATCCGCGGGTGTCGACCCGGCGAAGACCTAAGTGACACTGCTGTTCAGCTCAGCCTATGAATGGCCGATCGCTCGGGTACAATATGCGCCCCTCGAGCCCCCCTCCGGAGACATTTTGATGTACACAGGCGACTGGACCATTGCCGATTTCGACCCTGATCTCGCTGCCGCGATTGCTCACGAAGAACAGCGCCAGGAAGACCATATCGAGCTGATCGCGTCGGAGAACTACGTGAGCCCCCGGGTCCTGGAGGCGCAGGGTTCGGTTCTGACCAACAAGTACGCCGAGGGTTATTCCGGCAAGCGCTACTACGGCGGCTGCGAGTATGTCGATGTCGCCGAGACGCTGGCAATCGAACGCGCCTGCGAGCTGTTCGGTGCCGATTACGCGAACGTCCAGCCGCATTCAGGGTCCCAGGCCAACGCCGCGGTCTACATGGCGCTGCTGGAACCCGGCGATACGGTTCTCGGCATGAGCCTCGCCGAAGGCGGGCACCTGACGCATGGATCGCCGGTCAATTTTTCGGGCCGCCTCTACAATATCGTCCCTTACGGTCTCAACGATGAGGGCCTGATCGATTACGACAATGTGGCGGCACTCGCGCGCGAGCACAAGCCGAAGATGATCATCGCCGGCTTCTCGGCGTATTCAAGGGTCGTCGACTGGGATCGCTTCCGCGAGATCGCCGATGAGGTGGGCGCGTATCTGTTCGTCGATATGGCGCACGTCGCCGGTCTGTGCGCGACGGGGGAGTACCCCAATCCGGTGCAGATCGCCGACGTCACGACGACGACCACGCACAAGACGCTCCGCGGACCGCGCGGCGGTCTGATCCTTGCACGCAAGAACGATGAGCTGACGAAGAAATTCAATTCGCTGGTCTTCCCGGGCACCCAGGGTGGGCCGTTGATGCACGTGATCGCCGCGAAGGCGGTCGCATTCCTCGAAGCGATGCAGCCGGACTTCGCGGTTTATCAGAAGCAGGTCAGGAAGAACGCACAGACCATGGCGTCCGTGTTGCAGCAGCGCGGCTTCAAGATCGTTTCGGGCGGCACCGACAATCACATGTTCCTGGTCGACCTGGTCGACAAGGACATTACCGGCAAGGATGCGGACGCGGCGCTGGGTCGCGCCAACATCACGGTCAACAAGAATGCCGTGCCTAAGGATCCGCGTTCTCCGTTCGTCACGAGCGGACTGCGCCTCGGCACGCCGGCGATTACGACGCGTGGTTTCGGCGCGGACGAGGTCACGGCGCTGAGCGGCTGGATCGCAGATATTCTCGACGATATCGAGGACGAAGGGCGGATCGACGAGGTGCGGGAGAAAGCCACCGAGCTTTGCCGCCGGTTCCCGGTCTACGAGCGCTGATCGAGGCCGGCGGACGCGACTGACAATGCGTCTACAATAGACGCATGCATTGCCCGTTTTGCAGCCACCCGGAGACCAAGGTGATCGACTCGCGCCTGAGCGGCGAGGGTCGGCAGGTGCGCCGGCGGCGCGAGTGTCTCCAATGCCAGGAGCGCTTTACGACCTTCGAGACCGCCGAGCTCGTCATGCCGCGCCTGATCAAGCGCGATCGCGCGCGGGAGCCATTCGACGAGAACAAGCTGCGTGCCGGGATGGTCCGGGCACTGGAACGCCGACCGGTCAGTGCAGAAGCGATCGAAGAATCGATCGCGCGAGTCATTCATATGATGCAGACCATGGGAGAGCGTGAAGTCCCCTCGCGAATCGTCGGCGAGCTCGTCATGGAAGAGTTGCGCGCGCTCGACGAGGTCGCTTTCGTCCGTTTTGCCTCGGTCTACAGAAGTTTTCAGGACGTGACCGAATTCCAGGAAGAGATCAATCGCCTGCGCGAGATGACGGACCAGGAGCGCCGCCGCAACCAGATGTCCCTGCTGCCGGATGACGAGAAGTGAGCGACGACGGTCGCGATCATGCGTTCATGGCGCGCGCGTTGCAGCTGGCGCGACGTGGGCTCTATACGACGGATCCGAACCCGCGGGTCGGTTGCGTGCTCGTTCGTGGTGACGAGATCATTGGCGAGGGCTGGCATGAGTATGCCGGCGGGCCACACGCTGAGGTCGCGGCACTCGGCAGCGCGGGGAACGCAACCGGCGCGACCGCATATGTCACGCTCGAACCCTGCTGCCATCATGGCCGCACACCACCATGTACGGATGCCCTGCTGAATGCGCACGTCGCACGCGTCGTCATAGCGAGCGAAGATCCGAATCCGGATGTGGCTGGCGAGGGTGTGGCGACGTTGATCGCAGCCGGTGTCGACGTCGACTGCGGCGTGCTGGAAAGCGCAGCTCAGGTGCTCAACCCGGGCTTCATGAAGCGCATGCGGACCGGTCTGCCATTCGTGCGCAGCAAGATCGCGACGAGTCTCGACGGCCGGACGGCACTCGCGAACGGCGCGAGCCAATGGATCACCGGGCAGGCGGCGCGTGACGACGTGCAGCGCCTGCGCGCGCGGAGTTCGGCAATCGTGACAGGTGCCGGCACGGTGCTGGCCGACGATCCGTCACTGAATGTTCGCGCGCCGAACCTCGGCGAGGTGCGGCAGCCTGTTCGAGTGGTCGTCGATTCGCAGCTGCGAATGTCGCCGCAGGCGAAGATGCTGGAACTACCCGGCGAGGTGATCGTGATGACGGCGAGCGGCGACGACGCCAAGCGCGCGGCGCTGGAAAACGCGGGCGCCCGTGTCGAACGCGTCGACTCGACGGAGGTTGGCCGCGTCGATCTTGAATCCGTGCTCGGCCGGCTCGGCGAACTCGAAATCAATGAGGTTCTCGTCGAGGCCGGCGCAGGGTTGAACGGCGCAATGCTGCAGGCCGGCCTGATCGATGAACTGATTGTCTACATGGCGGGTTCGGTCCTCGGCGGCGATGCCCGCGGCATGTTCGATATATCCGAGCTAGTCGATATGTCGCTGCGCAAGGAATTTGAATTAGGCGACGTCCGCCACGTCGGCAACGATCTGCGTCTGACCTGGAGGAGTCTCTAGATGTTTACAGGAATCATTCAGGCAATCGGCGAGATCCGCGCGGTCGAGTCTATCGGCGGCGACGCTCGCTTGCGCATCGGCGTCGGCGACCTGAGTCTCGATCGCGTCGCGCTCGGCGACAGCATCGCCGTCAGCGGCGTGTGCCTGACGGTGATCAAATTTTCCGCCGACGAGTTTGCTGCCGACGTGTCGCAGGAGACGCTGCAGCTGACAACCCTCGGCAGCGCTGTGGCGGGCAGCCGGGTCAACCTGGAGCCGTCGCTGACACTGGCATCCCCGCTGGGCGGTCATCTCGTGTCCGGGCACGTAGACGGCGTGGGCGAGGTCGCATCCCTCGACCCCGACGCGCGTTCGACGCGCATCGAATTCGAGATGCCGCAAGCGCTGGCGCGTTATGTCGCGAAAAAAGGCTCGATCGCAATCGACGGGACGAGCCTGACCGTCAACGAAGTCGGGGAGCGAAAATTCTCCGTCAATATCGTGCCCCATACCCTCGAACGGACTATCATGGGCAAGTATGTGCCGGGGACACCCGTGAACCTCGAGGTCGATCTCGTCGCGCGTTACCTGGAGAGACTCCACCAAGGTTGATATGGCGAACCTGAAGACAGCTGGCAAAGATTTTTCCTTCGCACCGATCGAAGAGATCATCGACGATTTCCGTGCGGGCAAGATGGTCGTCATCGTCGACGACGAGGATCGCGAGAACGAAGGTGACCTGATCATGGCCGCCTCGCGGGTCCGTACTGAAGATGTCAACTTCATGGCGCGTTTCGGGCGCGGACTGATCTGCCTGACGCTGACGCGAGCGCGCTGCAGGCAGTTGCGCTTACCGCTGATGGTGTCCGATACGGACGAACAGCAGGCGACCAATTTCACGTTATCGATCGAAGCGGCCGAGGGCATCACGACCGGAATTTCGGCGCACGACCGCGCGCGAACGGTCAGGGTCGCGGTTGCGCCGGATGCCGAGCCTCGTGATTTGCGACAACCCGGCCACGTCTTTCC
>JBLYYV010000301.1:0-3410 GCA_048550095.1 Gammaproteobacteria bacterium | reverse complement strand
GCTCCAGGAGGCGTAGGTGAAGAACATGCGAATTGCCGGTCGTTTGAAGTAACCCTTGCCGGGCGTGATCTGCGGCGCGATGGTGAGCTTGTAAAGCTCACCGGACTCCAGTCCGTCGCCGCCCGTATGGTCGACCCCGGCTTCGACGGCAAGCGAGAAAAAGTCGTTGAAGGCGTGGATGGGTCGCACGCCGAGTGAAACCCAGCGGCGCTTTGACGGACCTTCGATGCCGGCATCGAACTCGTCGTAGATGAGGGCCGCCTGCAGGCTCAACTTGTCCGTCGGCTCGATCACCAGATCATTGACGAGCCGAAGATGCCACGATTCACCGAGATCCACCATCAACGGGTCCGCCGGCGGATCCGGTGGGTCGAGGCGAGCGTAGTCAGGCTCAGTGGCACGGAAGTTCGACGCGGCACCCACGCCATATTGCAGCATGGCTTTGTACCTGCCACCGAAGATCTTGGGCATCTCGTACCCGAAGAATCCCGCCAGCCCATTGCTGCCGTTTACCACGACGTTGACGCCGTTGGGCATCTCACTGTCTTGGGAAGATGCGAGGTTAAAGCCGACAAAGCCTTTGCCCCCCGGCATTTCGATATCGTAGAACCTCACGTCCAGTGTGTTCTTCGTGTTGACGTTGTTCGATAGGGTCGAACCGTTGCTTTCCAGCACATCGATACTCCCGCCGAGCCAGGCGATCGCCATTTTTCCGAAGTCACCGAGCTGGAGGTCCTTCACGCCGCCGCCGAAGCCACTCATGTCGTAATAGAAAAAGTCGTTCATGTGCAGGTCCCAGCGGTCGTAGTAACGCTCTCCCGCCCAGAAGGCGGCCTCCGGCTGAGCTCGCCAGACGCCTCTGCCCTCGGCGTAGGCCTCGCGTATGGAAAATTGCGGCGTGCTCCCGAAGCGCTCATCGGGCACCACGAAGGCCGGGCGCAGAGTGATAGTGAATGACTCGTTGGCCGGCAGTTCGAGTTCGGGAAAACTGTATCCGAATGCCGTCTCGATGTAGGTCTCTCCTTCGTTACCCAGGCGGTATTTCGCCTGGGAACCCGGTGCCTGGAACGGTTCCATGACATTGCCGTCACGGTCGATGCCCTTGCCGGATCTAAAATAGCCGTGAAAGTTGAATCCGCGGCTGACGTCATATGCTCCCAGGCCCTTCTCGATCAGGGATCTTTGTTCTTCCTCGGAGAGGCTCGCTAGCGGCGGCGACGTCGTGTTCGCCATCGTCTTCGCGGGTGTCGCCGGCGCATTGTCCTGCTCCGTCTCCAGTTCCTCGATTCGCCGCTCGAGGTTGCCGATCCTGGCCTCGTAGGCACGACGCAGCTCGGCAACATCGGTGCGCAGCTGCTCCAGTTCGGCGTCGTCGGCGTACGCGGCCGGTGTCGCCGACAAGCCCAGGTGCAGAAGCACGACAACGGCAATCCGGCGTCCGGGCCGCATGCGATCGAAAGGTTCTGACGTTTTCTTCATCACGGTGTCACCCAGTGCAATGTTTTCATTTCACGAGACATGCGGGCTCGTAGCGGGTTTATCCGGCGGACCCGTAGTCTTGGCTAGAAAGCCGGATCATAGGCCTCGGCATGAGCTCTGAAACTGCGCGTTACGTGCTTGGCGCAACGGCTTGTGCATGCGATCCGGCATGCGGATCAGTATCGCATGGTAGCAAGCGAACCGAGTAGCCCGACGGTCACTGAACGCGCAGCCGAAATCGCATCACGAACATTGCCGAATTCCGGATAGAAGGCGGTCGCGCCGTCTGATAATAATTCGCTTCAAGCGATCGGATACTATCGGCGAATAGAGTCTTGCTATCATGGCTCGGCACGGGCCTGTGCGTTGCACGCGTATCGATGCCAGTCAGACATGAAGATCAAAGTGAATGAGCGATAGCTCACGATTGATGCCCGGCACGAGCGGCTCATGCAGCCGCTCGATTATGTCTCGCTCGTCATCGCAATCGTCGTGCTCCCGGTCATCAGTGACGTCCCGCGTCCGGAAGGTCAGGCGTTCGCAGGTAAACTAAAGGAGAGTAACCCGTTGGGTACGGATCAGAACAAATCCGGGCGAGCACCGAAACAGTTTCTCGTTTCACTCAGCGCGCACTGGATTCGTGGCGCGCTCTACATCATTGCGATTCTGGTCGCGTGGTACTTTCTGCAACCGATTATTCCGGCTGTCATGAAACTGACGGGCAACCGCAGCGCGATCGTGGCTTTCGTGCTGTTCGCTGCATTCGGACCGCTGGTGATTGGCTGGCTCGGCGCGACGGTTGTGAGTCCGGTGGTCAGGAAATTGTTCCACATCGGTGGCACCGGAAAGTGGGAAGAGCGTATGGTCCGGGAACTCGCGCCCGACTCCCAACGCGGCTTTCCCGTGGTGCTCGTGCCATGGCCGTCCGCGACGGTCAGGACATTCGCACTGCTGACAGACACGTACGAGCAGTCTGAAGCCGGGGGGGCGCTGGCCTCGGTGTTTATTCCCGGGACGCCTGACCCGAGTAGCGGCTTTCTCAGAGTCGTTCCGGTCGACGAACTCGTCTATACCGCCTGGGGCATGAAAGACCTGCTGCGATATCATGCGACTTACGGGGCGACCGGGCCGAAACTCTTCGCCGATCCGGGCGACGAGCCGGGTACGCAATGAGGCAGGGCGCACGTTGGAACGTGAATCGCGGTCCCCGCGGTGCGCTCCCTGGCCCCGCTAGAGCGCGCCCAGGCTGTAGTTTAGGATGATGCGCAGGTTACGACGGTCCGCCAGCGGGTTGCCGCGGCTGCCGTCGGCGTAGCGTATGCGCAGCCATAATCCCCGGAGCGCGTTCCCCGGTGGCCGGTAGTCCGCCGTGATCGCTATTTCGGATTCGTCGGACAGTTCGATGCCATTGTCAGCAACGGCGTTACGCCCGTTGGTGTAGTTCACGATCGCGCTGAAACCCGGCAGCCCATACGCTGCGAAGTTCTGAGACAGGCCGACGCGCCAGGCGCTTTCGCCGGCCCTGTCGAAGTCGTACAACATGCCGATCGTGAAGCTCGGTCTGCCGCCGAACGGGCTGCGAACCTTGAAGTCGCCGTGATTTTTCGTATAGCCCAACTTGAGCACCGCGCCCTGGTAGCTGAGTGCCGAACGGAACCCGAAAGCCCGCGTTTTAAAATCGCCCAGCAATTGCTCGCCGATACTCCATTGCTGGGTCGCCTGAGCTGCGAGTTGCAGCCCCCATCGCTCATTGAACGTGTGCTTGTAATTGGTTTCCGAGTAGGCGGTGGTAAAAAGATCGCTCGTGCGCAAAGCCATTGCGCCGATACTGACACCGTCGTTGATATTGAATCGTACTCCGCCGACGGTTGTTCCCGAATTGTCGCCGGTGACGCCGGCGATCTCGCCCATCGGGATGAATTCGTCAGAGT
>JBLYYV010000300.1:0-14025 GCA_048550095.1 Gammaproteobacteria bacterium | reverse complement strand
TTCGAGCGTGAAGAAATCGCCATCCGGATCGTTGCTGGCGCTGCCGTCGAGGTTGGCCGTTTCGGTCGCGAGCAGCGTCTGATCAGGCCCCGCGTTCGCGACCGGGTCAGTGTTCGGGATGATCGTTTCGGGAAGGTCGACGCTTCCGTCGGGGCAACCGTAGAGAAAAGCAGTCGAGGCCAGAATTGCCAAAAGTGCCCTGGGGGCTGCAATGCACGATTGGGCGCGGCTGCTCACGTCATTTTGCTGCATGTGTAGTCTCTCTGTTTTGAAGTCGGAGTGGTTTCGCGAAAAAGCCGCTCCGGTCTGATTGGTTAAAGTCCCGATAGTAGGCGATTGTGCGCCCGCACGTCCCGTTTTCGTATACGCCGCGGCTGCGATTCTTGCGCGACCTGGCTGGCCTCCGAATGAAACCTTTATCCCCCTCCGGCGAATATTCTGGTGACCCGCGGCGGATTGTTCCTTGGGAGACGAATGCGCCTGCGGTGTCGGACCCTATTCACCGGTCCGGCGCATATTAAAGCGGCCCGTCGATCAGGGTGCATCGGGAATTTCCCGGGAGCTGCCGATTCTTCATGAATTCGGACTCATGATGCGCGAAATTTCCCTCCTGCTGCGTCGAAAACTGCTGCCCGTCACAGTTTGCGCGATCCCGGAACACGAAGACGCCTGCAGGCAAGACGCGCTTAATAGCTCGCTTCAGCTGATCCGCATACGGAAACGGTGGCCCCGCTTAGCTTTGTTGCCGGCCCACAACGCCACGCTGCGCTCAAGCCCGCAGGAACTGCGTGACCGTCTCCGCGCCGTGCGGGTCCTGGTGAATCAGGACTTCTGAATCCGGGAACTCCCGCCGGATCGACAACTCGACTTCGTCCGCGATTTCGTGTGCCTGATGCAGATTCATCTCACCGTCCAGCTCGATGTGCAGTTGGATGAACGACGTTAGCCCGGCCCGCCGTGTGCGCAGGTCGTGCAGGTCCGATACCTGCGGATGGCCCATCGCGATCTCGCGTATCTTCTGCCGCTCGAACGGCGTGAATTCCGCATCCATCAGCTGACGCATGGCTTTGTTCGCGATCTCCCATGAGCCGCGGAACAGGATACCGGCGAGCAGGATGCCGACGACCGGGTCGACGAACGGCGCGTCGAATTGCGTCGCGACGACCAGCGCGAAGATGACGCCCATGTTGATCATGATGTCGCCGAAACCATGCAGCGCATCCCCGGATACGACGAGCGAGTCGGTGTGCTTCGCGACATAGCGCTGCAGCACGACCAACGCGCCGACGATCAGCGAAGAGATGATCATGATGACGATGCCGAGCTCGCTGTTCGTGGGCATCGCCGGCTCGACAAAGCGGCGAATCGATTCGGCGACCAGGAAGACCGCCGAGCCGCCGATGATCATGGCCTGGAACAAGCCGCCGATCGGCTCGGCCTTGCCATGGCCGAAGCGATGGTCCTCATCGGCCGGTTGCAGCGCCTGGCGGACGAAATAGAGATTAAGGCCTGCGGCCCCGGCATCCAGGATGGAATCCAGGAGCGAGCCCATCATCGCGACCGAGCCGGTCTTGAGCCATGCGAGCCCCTTGATGACGACGAGCACGGTCGCCACGACGACCGACGCGCCGGTGGCGATTTTGAGCAATCGTTCTTTCGCTTTCTTGTCGTATTTATCGTTCATGGATGAGATTCTAGCAGCGCAGTCCGCTCCGCCTGATGTCATTCGGCAACTTTTGGCGACTGAATGAGAATCGTTCGCGAATCAGCCGCGATTGCCAATTCAAAATCATGCTTCGCAGCGTGGAGAGAAACCCGCTTTTGAGTTGCGAATGTCACCGAATACGGCGGGTAATGCTCTGACCGGGTCGTAGTTGAGTTGTCTCGACTGCGGAAAATACCGGCATTCTCAGAATCGATGCTGTGATGTAATGCGCGTGCGGGGGGGCAAACAATGCTCGTGACGTTTCACACCAAGAACTACGCCGATATCACGATGTTCGGCGACATCGCCGTCAAGCTGCTGCACATGATGGGGCACAGTGGAACCGTGCCGAGTGCGATCTCGGCCGAAGATATTCCGGCCGCGCTCGAGCAGTTGCGGGCCGGGGTCGCCGCGGCCGCGCCAGACGACGCGCCAGACGACGACTACCAGGGCGATCCAATCGACCGGCCGGTCGGCATCGCGCAACGCGCTTTTCCGTTGATCGAATTGCTCGAATCCGCCGCCCGGGGCAGCAATTCGGTTATGTGGGAATGACCGGCGCCAGCATGAAGCCGACGATGGCGCTGCTGTTCGTCGGCGTGCTGATGGGCGCGCTCGATCTTGCGATCATCGGTCCGGCATTGCCCGCCATTCAATCCGAGTTTGGCCTCGACAACCGGCAGCTGTCGTGGCTGTTCAATGTCTATGTGCTCGCGCAACTGCCCGGCACGCCGTTGCTGGCAAAGATGTCGGACCGTTTTGGCCGGCGCGATGTCTATATTGCCTGCGTCGCCGCATTCGCAATCGGATCGCTGCTGCTGATCGTGGCCGGCAACTTCGAGACGCTGGTCGTGGGGCGCGGAATCCAGGGATTCGGCGCCAGCGGCATCTTCCCGGTGGCGGCGGCCGTTATCGGCGATTCATTTCCCGAGGACAAACGCGGCAGCGCGCTGGGCCTGATCGGCGCCGTATTCGGCATCGCATTCCTGATCGGACCGGTGCTCGGCGGTATTCTTCTCCGTTACTCGTGGGAATGGCTGTTCCTGATCAACATCCCGATCGCAATCGGCCTGATCATCGCGGCGTGGCGCTTTCTGCCTTCGCGGCGGGCGACCGAGCCGCTGCCGTTCGACTGGCCGGGCGCCTTCCTGCTCACGGCGTTGTTGCTGGGTTTCGCGTTCGGCGTCACGAACCTAGACTCCGCGGACGTGCGCGGCAGCCTGATTTCGCTCGACGTATGGCCATATCTACTGGTCGGCATCGTTCTGCTGCCATTGTTCTGGCGCCGCGAGCAGCGGGCGGATGATCCGATCCTGCGTCCGTCGTTCTTTCGCTCCCGGCGCATGCGTTTGATACTGGTCATCTCCGCCGGCGTCGGCACGGTAGAGTCAGCGCAGGTTTTCCTGCCGGCTCTTGCGGTTGCGTCGCTGGGTGTGACGGAGAGCGTCGCGGCGTGGCTGATGCTGCCGGCGGTGTTCATCATGATCATCGTGTCGCCGGTCGTCGGCAAACTCGTCGATCGGATGGGCCCGGCGCGCATCGTGCAGGGCAGCCTCGCGTTCGTCTTCGCCGGTATTTTGGTGTTCGGCATCGCGGTCATGAGTTTCGGGACGTTCATCGGCGGCGGCATCATCACCGGCATCGGACTCGCGGCCCTGCTCGGCGCGCCGTTGCGATACATCATTCTCGAGGAGGCGAGTCCCGAGGATCGCGCGTCCGCGCAGGGACTGCTGAATATTTTCCTGGCGATAGGGCAACTAACCGGTGCGGCCGTCGTCGGCAGCGTTGCAACTTCGATGGGTGGCGGTACCTTTGGATACCAGCGGTCATATGTCGTTTTGGCCGCGCTGAGTGCCTTACTGATCGGTCTTTCGCTCGGTCTGAAGGACAAAATCAAGACGTGAGGTGACCGAATGGATCTGAAGATCTTCGCGACCGTCTTCGCGACGGTGTTCATTGCCGAGCTGGGCGACAAGACGCAGCTTGCGACGGTGCTGTTCGCCGCGCGTGACGACACGAATCTATTCGGTATCTTTCTCGCAGCCTCGGCGGCGCTCGTCGTGTCGACTGCCATCGGGGTTGCCGCCGGCGCGCTTGTCTCGAATTACATCGACCCGAAATATCTTGCCTATGTAGCCGGCGTCGGATTCATCCTGATCGGCGCCTGGACCATCTGGCAGGCCTGACGACCACCCGCGCGCCAAGACCGCCCAGGCCACTCCACAGCTTTCTTGCAGCGTCACTCGCCGCGCGTGGCCCGCGCGCGCTTTCTATGGATGCGGATCACGGTCGCCGCTGGCCGGCGATTTTTCGCTGCGATGCAGTGATACCGGTCGGGGGCGTTCCACATCCAGTGAAAAATACTATTGGTACTTTTTACCCCAATGGTGTACATTCCGTCATAAGCGAGCGCGCTGCCCTGGCAGTTCGCGCTTTCGGAAGAGGAACGCTGGAGGTTCAACACGATGTGTATACGACGGAAAAACAGGTTTGCATGGCGCGGAGTCGCGGCAGCGGCAATCGCGCTCCTATTGACCGGTTGCGGCGGCGGCGGTTCTGGCGCCCCGGGAGTAGCGGGTACAGACGGCACGGCGACGGGCACGGCCCAGGGTACGGTCGGTATCGTGATCACCGATCACCCCACTGACCGCTTCGACCAGGTCATCGCGACGATCACCCAGATCGAACTGATCGGCGACGACGGGCCGGTGACGATTTTCGACGGCCTGGAGGTCATCGATCTGAAGCAACTGGCGAGCTACTCGGAGTTGTTTGCCGTCGCCGACGTGGACGTCGGCACCTACGAGAAGATTCGGCTGACGGTGACCAGCCTGGAACTCGTAAAGCTCAAAGACGACGGCACGGTCGACGAGTCCGTTACTCCGAAAGTGCCTGCCAACGGCAAGATTGACCTGAATCCGCGGCGTGACTTCGTCGTGACGGAAGACGGCAATTTGCTGATCGAAATGGATTTCGACATCGAGAAGTCGTTCAAGTATCAGGAAGGTGGCAACGGCACATGGCACTTCCGCCCGGTCGTATTCGTTCGCGTGCTCACGGAAGGCACGGCAGGGCGCATGGCCCGGGTTTACGGACAGATTGGGCGCGTCGACACGGATCGTTTCGAGTTGTGTCAGCGCGAACTCATGTCTGACATGGACGACGACTCCGATTTCGACGAGTCGGATGACAAGCATTGTGTGCGGGTCATGACGACCAGCGACACCGGCATCTTCTCACCGACCGGCGATCCGACGGGCTTTGACTCGATCGTAACCGGCGAATTCGCAACGGCCGTTGGTTTCATGTCGGGTCGCGACGACTCGACCATGATGCTGGCGAGTTCCAGTTCGGATGATGACTCGGACAGTGGCAGCAACGGTGGCTCCGACAGCAGCAGCGATGATGACTCGGACAGTGGCGGCAACAGTGGCTCCGGCAGCAGCAGCGACGACGATTCGGACAGCGACTCGGATAGTGATTCTGACAGCGACAGCAGCCGCGACCGCTTCGCGCTCGCAGCCGTCGTAGTGGAGCTGGGTGAGTCCGGCACGTTCGCGAATCTGAAGGGTACCGCCAGGTCCGGCGTCGACGCCGACCGGCAGTTCGCATTGGCGCTGGGCTCGGGCCAGGGCTTCGGCGACGCTTCGATGGTGACCGCGCAGTTGCAGGACGGCGCGAAGATCTATTCGCGACGTGGCGTACGCCTGGACGACAGCGCAATCCAGGATGGCGTCATGGGGGCGTTCGACGGCGTGCTCACGCTGGCGAATGACATGCCCGACGTGCTGAAGACGGTGCTGGCGATCCTCGATGTCGATATAGACGGCGAAGAGGTATTGCGGGGCGAAATCCTGACCGCTGGCGCGGAACGCAGGTTAATGGTCACGACGGCGACCGGCGATCGCTGCGTCGACGTACCGCTCGACACCGACATCTTCCTCGTTGCGCTCGTGCAAGGCAGCCTGGTCAGTGACCGAGGCAGCTATGACGATCTCGTTGCGGGGCTCGATATCGACGTCTACGGCGATGAAGATTCCGGCGGTTGTTTCGTCGCGGATACGATCATCGCCGACTCGACCGATGCGACACCGCCGCCGCCCGCCGAGAACCGGCCGCCGGTCGCCGATGCGGGCGCGAACCAGTCGGTGCAGTCGGGCAGCAGCGTGATGCTGGACGGCAACGGCAGCAGCGATCCCGATGGTGACATGATCACCTACAGCTGGACGCTCGACGCCCCGGTCGGCAGCAGCGCCGCTCTTTCGGCTGCGGATACGGCGATGCCGAGTTTCACGACCGATGTGGACGGCGAATATGTCGGCACGTTGATCGTTAACGACGGTCAGGTCGACAGCGCGCCGGACACGGTGAACGTGACCGCCTCGTCGAACCCGCCGCCGGTCAACCGGCCGCCCGTCGCGGACGCGGGTCCGGACCAGGAGGTCGAGACCGGCACGGAAGTGACGCTGAACGGCAGCGGCAGCAGCGATCCGGACGGCGATCTGATCAGTTACAGCTGGACGCTCGAAGTGCCGGTCGGCAGCAGCGCTCAACTGAGTGACGCGACCGACGACACGCCGAGGTTCACCCCCGACGTGGACGGCGAATATGTCGCGACGCTGGTCGTCAACGACGGGCAGCTCGACAGTGATGCCGATGTCACCCGGGTCCTGGCGTCGACGACGACTCCGCCCCCGGGACCGGACGGCGTGCAGCTGTACGCAGACAACTGTCAGCGGTGTCACAATCCGCTCGCCAGTTCCGATGTCGAAGATCGCACGGCCGCGGGAATCCAGAATGCCATCGACCGTAACCGAGGCGGCATGGGTTTCCTGAGCTTCCTGGAGCCGGCTGACGTCCAGGCGATTTCGGACGCGCTGATGGGTACGCCGTAAGGTAGCGAATCGGCACCGGGTCGATTCCGGTTCTTCGGGATCGACCCGGTATGCTACCGGTCGGCAAGAACGCTGAGTCGGAAGTAACTGTTAACTGAATTCTTCAATGGAAAGTATAGACCGCTCAATATTGCGCAACGCCTGTCGGACGATTTTGAAGCCGATTGCGAGTTTTCTTATGAAATGCGGAATGACATACCGGGAATTTTCGGACATCTCCAAGTCGGCATTCGTCGAAGTCGCGAGCGAGGAGTACGGCATCAAGGGCCGGCCGACGAATGTGTCGCGCGTGTCGCTGTTGACCGGTATCAGCCGCAAGGAAGTCAGGCGCCAACGCGAACTGCTGGAGCAGCAGGAAGCGGTCCCCGCCGGAAAGACGACCGACGCGACGCGCGTATTGTCAGGATGGCACCAGGACATCGATTTTCTCGACGACAGGGGTATGCCCCTTGAAATACCTTTCAATGGCGACGGCGTGACGTTCACGCAGTTATGTGCGCGTTATGCGGGCGACATAGCGCCGACGACGTTGCTGAAGGAACTCAAGCGCGTCGAAGCCGTCGAGGAAGCATCGAGTGGGCGACTGAAGGCCATTCGTCGCTATTACATGCCGACCCAGTTCGATCCGCAGTGGATCACCAACGCCGGCAGCATCTACGAAGATCTCGGCGACAACATCAATCACAACCTCGTCGCCGACGAAAACAATCCCAGCCGCTTTCTTGGGCGCGCCACGGACAATTCGATCGACGCGGCTGCGATACCTGAGTTCAGGGCGTTCGTAGAAGAACACGGTCAGCCGTTCCTGGAACTCGTCGACGACTGGCTGACTCAACACCGCGCATCAAGTGATGACGACGGAAACGACATTAACTCGCGCCGGGTTCGCCTCGGGTTGGGCATGTTCCTGATCCAGGGCGAGCATTCGGACAATGAAGACGACAAGTAGGTGAAGATCATGAACAAGCTCATCGGAAAAGTAATGTTAACGCTGGCGTTCGCCATCGCGCTCGCCGGCTGTGGCGGCGGCAGCAGCGGTGGTCCGGGCGGTGGCACGCAACCCGGCATCGACCGGCTTGGCGTCAGGTCGGGCACCGTCACCGGTTTCGGCAGCATCTTCGTCGGCGACGACCGGTTCGAGGTCAACAACGCCGAGTTCGAGGTCGACGATGACTCGGTCGGCAGCAGCCAGGACGACCTCAACGTCGGCGACACCGTCGTCGTGACATTCGACCCTGCGACACCCGGCGTCGCGCAGACGGTGTTCTCGGACGACGCGGTTGAAGGGCCGATCGACAGCATCGATGCGCCTGGCTCACAACTCGTCGTCGCAGGTCAGACCGTGATCATCGACGATTCGACGTCCTTCGACGACAGCATCCCGACGGCATCCCTCGCCGGACTCGCGGTGGATGGCCGCGTCGAGGTCAACGGCTTTTTCGATGGTAACGGCGGCATCCGGGCGACGCGCATCGAACCGAGCCAGGGCGGAATTGACGGGGTCGAAGTGCATGGTTTCGTCGAAGGCCTGGACACGAACGCGCAGACGTTCTCGATCAACGCACTGGACGTGGACTACGGAACGGTGCCTGCGACCATCGACGACTCGTTCCCGAACGGTACGTTTGCGAACGGCGATTTCGTCGAGGTCAAAGGCACGAGCTTCGGTGCCGGCGGCGAGCTGCTGGCGACCAAGATCGAGCCGGACGGCCCGGGGGTCGTCGATGACGGCACGTTCGACAACTTCGACGAGGTCGAACTCGAGGTCGAAGGCTTCATCACGCGCTTCGTATCGGCCACGGATTTCGATGTCAGTGGATTCCCGGTTACGACGACGGCCGGCACGGTCTTCGAAGGCGGCGACGCCACCGATCTCGGTCCGAATGTCAAAGTCGAGGTTGACGGCGATCTGAATGCCTCCAACGTGCTGGTCGCGACCAAGGTTTCGATTCGTCGCTCGAACAACGTGCGCGTGACCGCGCTCGTCGACGACGTTGACGCCACGGCCGGAACGCTGGTCCTGCTGGGTATCGAGATCGTTGTGGACGACTCGACGCGCCGTGAGGACAAAAGCGACGCCGAACAAGAGCCGTTTGGGCTCGCGCAAATCAGCGCGGGCAATTACGTCGAGGTGCGCGGTGGCGTCGATCCTTCGGGCAACGCGGACATTCTCGCCAGCCTGCTCGAACGCGACGACGTTCCGAACGATCTGGAAGGCGAAACGGAACTGCGCGGATTCGTCGACAGCGTATCGCAGCCTAGCTTCGTGATCGCCGGTGTCACGATCGAGACGGACGGCAACACGGAGTTCCGTGATGCCAACGACGTGCCGATGTCGGCGAACGACTTCTTTAATGCGCTGCAGCCCGACGATCTGGTCGACGTCGATGGTACCGAGACCGGTCAGACGACGATTCTCGCCGAAGAGGTCGAGTTCGAAGCCGAAGATTGACCAATTTGCGCGCCGCTGGGAGCCTCTGTGGCCGGTGTGTATCGCACACCCGGTTGCAGAGGCTCTTTTTTATTGGCGACAGCGATCGGGCGCGCCTAGAATCGACCACACGTCAACGCCTGTAGCGAGGGTCTGGTCATCAGCGTGGAACGAAACAGCACATCGATGTCCGGGATCGGTCTCGAGGACGTGTTCGCGTCATTGCGCCGGCAGGATGACCCGTCGGTCGCGCGTCTTCTGGCGAGCGCACAAACCGTCAGGCTCGACGCCGGCAGCTATGTTTTTCACGCCGGCGACCCGTGCGCCGCATTCCTGGTATTGCTGGACGGCAACGTCAGGGTTCAGATCACGTCGGCCGGCGGCCGGGAAGTGACGCTCTATCGCATCGGTTCCGGCGGTTCATGCATCCTGACGACGTCGTGTTTGCTCAGCAGCGAGCAGTATCCGGCCGATGCGATCACCGAAACCGATGTCACCGCCGCGGCGATTCCGATGGCAGAGTTTCAGCGGGCGCTGGACGAGTCGGTCGATTTTCGGCGGTTCGTTTTCGACGGCTTTGCGAGCCGGCTGACGCACGTCATCCGCAAGGTCGAGCAGATCGTGTTCGCGTCGATCGACGCACGGCTCGCGGAGGCGTTGCTGGCCCTGGACGCGCGCGGCGAGGACCGGATTACCCACCAGGATCTCGCCACCGAGCTCGGCACCGCGCGCGAGGTCGTCTCGCGGCATCTGAAGCGGTTCGAACAGGCGGGCTGCGTCGAGCTGGGCCGCGGCCGGGTCGGCGTCCTCGACCGGACCTCTCTGGGCGCCATCATCGCCGATTCGCTGTGTGACTGAGTCACTGACGCCGCGCCGCGCGAGGCGCAGGATAAAGCCTGGACATTGATCAACAACGAATCGCAGGAGAGCTGTCATGTTTAAGAAGAATGAAGGAACAATCGACCGAGCACTCAGGATCATCCTCGGCCTCGGCTTGCTGAGCATCGTGTTCGTCGGGCCACAGACGCCCTGGGGCTGGATCGGCGTCGTGCCGCTCGTGACCGGGCTGATCGGCAGTTGCCCGGTCTACTCGATTTTCGGCCTGAACACCTGCAGCCTGAAACAATAACGTCACAAGTATTGCGGGGCGCCCGGCCGGGCGCCCGCAGATTTGGCGCGGGAATGCGCTATCCGCTATAGTTCGCGATGCCTTAGGGGTGGCCACGACGGCCTGAGACCTGACAACAGGAACCCTTAGAACCTGATCCGGTTAGTACCGGCGTAGGAAGAGGGCTCGCTGCTTCAGCATTCCCCACCGACCGTCGAAACCGGGTCTCTGTGTAAACAAGAGATCCGAACATGGCTTGTTTTTCCTTCCGTCGCTGTGCGGCCGTCGTTGCGGTGACGTGTCTTTCCGTGCCGGCGAGTGCCGAAGAAATCGTCTATGTCGACGAGCTGGTCGTCTCTGCATTCCGGGAGACCGGCGCCGAGCGGTTGCCGTCGAGCATCTCCGTGCTCGACAGCGAGGTCATCCGCAACACGACCGTGCAGCATTTCCAGGAATTGATCGAACTCGTGCCGAACCTGAATTACTCGGGCGACGGCAATCGCGCGCGTTACCTGCAGATCCGTGGCGTCGGCGAGCTCGAACAGTACCAGGGCGCGCCGAATCCGTCGGTCGGCTTCATCGTCGATGATATCGACCTGTCGGGGCTCGGCAGCGCGGCGACGCTGTTCGACGCCGAGCAGGTGGACGTGCTGCGGGGACCACAGGGCACGCGGCACGGCGCCAATGCGTTGGCTGGCCTCGTATACGTCAAGTCGGCCGATCCGACCGACGAGTTCGAGTCGCGGGTCGAAGCGACCGCGGGTACCGAAGACACGTACGCGTTGGGCGGCATGCTCAGCGGCCCGATCGGCGAACGTGTCGGTTATCGTGCGGCCGTTCAGAAGTATCAAGGCAACGGTTTCCGGAAGAACTCATACCTCGGCCGGTCGGATACGAACGGGTTCGACGAGCTGACGGCGCGCGGCAAGTTGCGTTTCAACCCGGGCGACCGATGGCAGCTTGATTTGACCGGTTTGTATGCCGACCTCGACAACGGCTACGACGCGTGGGCCGTGGACAACAATGGCGACGCGACTTACTCCGACAAGCCCGGCGAAGATGCACAGGAGACGGCGGCGGGGTCGCTCAGGGCGACCGGAGAATTCGGCGATGCGATGACGTTCGTCAGCATCACCAGTGTCGCGAACACCGATGCCGTATTCAGTTTCGATGCCGACTGGGGTAACGACGATTTCTGGAACACGCCGCAGTTCGGCAACTCGATTTATGATTACTTCTCGTACACGGAGCGCGAGCGCGATACCGTCAGCCAGGAATTCCGGCTCGTGTCGGGCGAGGGCGCGCGGCTGTTCGGACGGGTCGACTGGGTCGTTGGCTTCTTCGGCCTGAATCTCGACGAGGGCATCGACGTTGTCGACTACGGACGCGACGATTTCTGGTGCCTGACACCCTGCGTGACGCCGTTCAACAGCGCCTACGAGTCGCAGACCCGGGCGTTGTTCGGCGAAGTCAGTATACCGTTGGGCGACGCATGGCAGTTCGACCTCGGCCTGCGCTTCGAGCGCTGGGACGCAGAGTACGCGGATGCCTACGGCGCGACCTTCGAACCCGATGATGATTTGTGGGGCGGCCACGCGAACCTGAGCTACCGGCTCACCGATGCCGCGATGCTGTACGGCCGCGTCGCGCGCGGCTACAAGGCCGGCGGCTTCAACCTCGACGCGAATGCGCCGCCTGAGAAGGTGCAGTTTGGTGCCGAGACCCTGTGGAACTACGAAGCAGGGTTCAAGTATCTTGGACTGGAAGGCGCATTGCGCGCCGACCTCGTGCTGTTCTGGATGGAGCGTGACGACATGCAGATCAAGGTCCCGGTTCAGGATGCGGCCGGTAACCCGATCGCGTTCTCATTCCTGACGGACAACGCCGAGAAAGGATCGAACCGCGGCGTCGAAGCCAGTGTCGACTGGACGTTCGCGACCAACTGGACGTTGCACGGCGCGCTGGGCTGGCTCGACGCGCCGATCGACCGGTTCGACTATGTGCGCAACCTCGAGGGACGCGACCAGGCACATGCGCCACGTTACAACTTCCTGCTCGGCGCCACATGGCGTGCCGGCAGCGGCTGGTTCGCGCGGGTGGACGTGACCGGCAAGGATGCGTTCTATTACGACTACAGTCACGATCAGAAGTCGCAGTCTTACGAGCGGGTGAACATCCGGCTGGGCAAGTCCTGGGGTGACTGGTCCGTGTTCCTGTGGGGACGCAACGTCTTCGACGAGACGTTCTATGTGCGCGGCTTCTACTTCGGCAACGAACCGCCGGACTATCCGGACAAACTTTACACCCAGCGGGGCGAGCCACGGCAGTTCGGCCTGACCCTGCGTTACGAGTTCCGCTGACGCGACGAGGAGCATCACGATGAAGATCACACTGGATATCAGCATGTATCCGCTAAATGCGGACTACAAACCGTCGATCAAGGCATTCGTTCGACAGCTGCGTGACCACGGCAATATTGAAATCGTCACGAACCAGATGAGTACGCAGGTTCGTGGCGAATTCGACGCGGTCATGGCCGCTGTCAACGCATGCATGAAGCAGAGCATGACGGGCGACGACAAGGTCATCTTCGTGACCAAGTGCCTGAACGGCGACCTGGAGATTCAGCGCCTGCCGCGAATCGACTGAACCTGATGGATCTAGCGGACAGCGTCATGGCCGCGGCACGCGCGATGTCTCCGTGGGAAGCGACGGCCGTGGTGTTGCTGATCGCCTACCTGGTGCTGGCCATCCGCCAGAACCTGTGGTGCTGGGCAGCCGCGTTCGCCGGGACCTGCATCTACCTCGTATTGATGTACCAGGCGCGCCTGTACATGGAGTCGGTGCTGCAGGTCTTCTATCTCGCCATGGCGGTTTATGGGTGGTACCAGTGGCGGCATGGACCGGGGCCGGACAACGAATTGCCGGTCACGACGTGGGCGCCGCTGCAGCATGTCCTGGCGATCACGACGATACTGGCGCTCGCATTCGTCACGGGTACGGTTTTCGACCGCTACAGCGACGCGGCTCTGCCTTATCTCGACTCTTTCACGACCTGGGGTGCGATCGTCACGACATGGATGGTCGCGCGCAAGATTCTCGAGAACTGGATCTACTGGTTCGTGATCGACAGCGTCTCGATCTATCTATACGTTAATCGAGAGCTGTATCTGACGGCGCTGTTGTTCGTGCTCTATCTCGTGCTGATCGTTTTCGGTTACCTGGCCTGGAGAAGGGAGTTGCAACCCCGGCTTTCGGTGCAGGCAACGGCATGACGCCGGAGCAGGCACTGATGGACATCGGCGCCCTGGTGGACGGGGCCGAAATCGTGCGTGAGCTGTCCGGCGGGCCGGCGAGCGACAGCTATCTCGTCGAGCGCGGCGAGGATCGGTGGGTTCTCCGGCTCGACAAGCCATTGGCGGCCCGGCTCGGCCTCGACCGGGCGGCCGAGGCCTTCGTGCTCGCACACGTGTATCGCGACGACGCAGGCGACGAAAATATCGGGCCGCGGCTCGAATACGTCGACGTCGAACGGGGTATTCAACTGACGCGCTTCATTGCGGGGCGCGCCTGGTCGGCGGTAGACCTGGCCGATGCAGACAACCTCGGGCGAATCGGCCGGTTGCTGCGACGTGTTCACGCGATCGACGTGCCGGCGAGACCGATCGCGTTGCGCGAAACAGCGGCGCGCTATGCGGCCTCAATAGGCACCCCGGAGGCGGCATCGCGCGCGGCCGGGATCGGCGCCTGGCTCGATCGCCTGCCGGCGGGCGATGCCTGTCTGTGTCACAACGATCTCGTCGCGCAGAACATCATCGATGGCGACGGGCTGTACCTGATCGACTGGGAATACGCGGCGCTCGGGGATCCCTTTTTCGACCTGGCC
>JBLYYV010000299.1:0-5814 GCA_048550095.1 Gammaproteobacteria bacterium | reverse complement strand
CATTGGAGCTCGCCACTTCGGTCAGGGTTTTCCGGGAAAACTTTTCGGGAGTCTTCGAGCGAAAAGTTCCTTCCCGGAAAATCCGCAATCCGTGCAACGAGCCGGAACTCGCTACTAATCGAACGTTCCCGATTCCGCTAGCGCGCTGACGCCCGTCAGCTATTTGATTCGGCGCCAGGAGTCGTTGGCGTGATTCTTTTGTTTCCAGCCGTGGTAGGGATGTCGATTGACGAGCTCCGGTTTGCGGAAAACGAGCACCAGCGCCATACCCGCTGCGAAGCCTCCGATGTGCGCCCAGAATGCGACGCCGCCGCCCTGCGCTCCGATCGACCCGACGCCGCCGATAATCTGTATCAGCAACCAGTAGCCCAGCATCCAGACCGCCGGCACCGTGAACGTCGTGACGAAGAAGCCGAGGAATATGAGCATGTGCACGTTCACGCGTGGGTAGAGCATGATGTACGCGCCCATTACGCCGCCGATCGCGCCCGATGCGCCGACCATCGGAATTCCTGATTCCGGGTTGGAGATCATCTGCGCCGCAGCTGCGCCGGTGCCACACAGCAGATAGAAAAAAGCGAACCGTACATGGCCCATCGAGTCTTCGACGTTGTTGCCAAAGATCCACATGAACCACATGTTGCCGATGATGTGCATCCAGCCACCATGCATGAACATCGACGTAATGACCGTGAATAGCGGAGCATCGCCGGAGAGAACGCACCATTGGTTCGGGCCAATCTGGAAGCGCGTGCCCGCCGGCAGAGTATTCAGCACGTCACCGGGGATCAATCCGAGCGTGCAGACAGAGCTGCCAAGCGCCGGTTCGGTGCCGGCGCCCTGCACCAGGGTCCACACCAATACGTTGATGCCGATTATTCCATACGTGACCCAGGGCGTTAGGAAATGGGGATTTTCGTCACGAATTGGAAACATAGGCGGCTATTTGTATCACAGTGTGTGCTGGGATTAGCATGGATGTTCCCGGCGGAGACTACCGATGAAGGATTTGGCAAAAGGCTTACTCGCCCGTGAGCTGTCGCGTCGAGAATTCGGGCGCGGTATGGCCGCGCTCGGTTTCAGCGCTATCGCGATAGATTCTGCGCTCGCGAGCGCGGTGGCGGGCGCCGGCCATGCGGGTGTGAAGTTTGTGGGTACCGGGGGCGAGGTGCTCGTGGAATGCTTGCTGGCCGCCGGCACTGAATATGTCTTCGACGCGAATTCGACAGGGCAGTCCGCTTTCTACGACGCGCTGATGACACGGCCCGAATTGAAGATAATCGTCGCGCTCCAGGAGGGTCAGGCCGTCAGCATGGCGCACGGCTACGAATTGGCGAGCGGCCGGCCGGGCATGCTGATGCTGCCTAGCATCGGGATGCCGAATTCGTTGAGCAATCTCTACAACGCGTGGAAAGACAGGTCTGCGCTGGTGGTGATGTCCGATGGTTCGAATACTGAGCTCCCGGCTCGCGATGGTTTTCAGCAACTCGAGAGCTGGTTGTCGGCGACGACCGAGTTTACGAAGTGGCGCTGGGCTGTAGATCGACCCGCGCATATTGCCGAGATGGTTCGTCGTGGGATCAAGCTGGCGACGACACCGCCGGGTGGGCCTGTCTACGTTCGCATGCCGAGCAACGTGCAGCGAGCTTCGGACGTCGCCGCGACGATCTTTCCGCAATCCGCTTTCGCGATCGATATGCGCATGCCACCAAAGCCGGAGCTGATCGAGCAAACTGCGCGCGCCCTGATCGAGGCGAGCCATCCCATGATCAATGTGGGCGCGGAAGTGACTCGTGCGGGTGCGAATGCGGATGTGGTGGAGTTGACTGAGTTGCTTTCGATTCCGATGACCCAGGGTTACAGCGTCTTCGGCGACGTACCTTACCGGCATCCGCTGTTCGCCGGCTTCTATTCGATGGGTTATCCGCGCGGACTGACGAAAACGGATGTCTTTCTTAATCTGGGCAGCACGATGCCCGATCCGACGATCGTGACCGCGGCGGTGCCCGAGTCGGCGACTGTCATCAACGCGCGGATCGAGTACGACAAGATCGCCAATACGTATCCGACAGATATCGCGATCGCAGCCGGCGTCGGCGAGACAACGCGCGCGTTGATCGATGCGGTGACCGGTATGACGACGAAACGTCAACGCGAGAACCTCGGTCGGGAGCGGCTGGAGAACGCAAAAAAATCGGGCGCAGCCGCGGCAGATCGGCGTCGCCGGCGCGCGGAGCGTGGCTGGAATGCGTCCCCGATGTATTCGGAGCGGCTTTGCTATGACATGGACAACTTGCTCGACGACGACGCCATCGTGGTCGTCGAGACCGGGGATCGCAGCCCGCAGGACTGGATTGATTTCGGACCCGGGCGCCGGCGCCTGATCGGCCCGACCACGGGTTTTGCATTGGGCTGGGGGATCGGATCCGCGATCGGCGTCAAGATCGCGCGACCGCAGCAGCAGGTGGTCGCGATGGTCGGTGACGGCGCGATGTTGTTCGGACAGATCGAAAGTCTGTGGACCGCATCGCGTTACAACGTGCCGGTCACGATCGTCGTATTCGACAATCGTAGCTACGACTCTGAACGAGGACGAATTCATTTCGCCTCCAGGGTCGCGCGTGTCGACAAGAGTGCCTGGAAGGACATGTCGTGTTACCTCGGCAATCCGGACGTCGACTACGTCAGTATCGCGAAGGGGTTCGACATCGAAGGTGCGGTGATCGAGCGTCCGGAAGATATCACCAGCGTATTCGATCGGGCGTTCGCGGCCAACCGCGAGGGTCGGCCGTTTCTCGTCGATGCGCTGGTTGCCCAGCGCGGACCCGGCGCGAACCAGAACTGGCATCCGGATATTCGTATCGCGTAACTTTCGTGGCAGAGTTCTAGAGTCGCAGCGCGTCGCGGATCGTGCGACATTCCTTCGGTAGTGGGCCGAAGGCGCCGAGTTCGCTCCACGGCTGACCGGGGGCGTGAAAATCAGAACCACACGACGCGAGCATGTCACGCTGAACGCACAGTCGCGCCAGCTTGCGTGTCACGTCGGTTGGTTGCTGCCCGCATAGCACCTCGATTGCCCGGCCACCATGATCTCTGAACTCGTCGACGAGTTCCGCGAGCTTGGTATTTGTCAGTCGATACTTACCCGGATGTGCGAGAACGGCAACGCCGCCGGCCGATTCAATCCAGCCGGTCACGATCTCGATCGGCGGCCAGTAGTGTTTGACGTCGCCTGCTTTGCCTGGTCCGAGGTACTTTTTAAAAGCGGCTGCTATCGATTTCACTCTGCCGGACTCCACCATGAATCGCGCGAAATGCGGTCGCCCGATTGCGCCTTCGCCCGCCAGTTCCCGCGCACCGTCCAGCGCGTTTTCTATTCCGACTCGTTCGAGTCGCTGGCCAATCTCTTCCGCCCGTGCCTCACGCGCCGTCTGTTGGGCGGCGATTACGCTGGCCAGCATGGTGCAATCAATATTAATGTCGAGACCGACGACATGAATCGTATGACTCCGCCACCGTGTCGAGAGCTCTATACCCGGAACAAGTTGCAGGCCGTTGATCTCGTCAGCATCGATCGCTCGGTATGCCTCGATCGTGTCGTGATCCGTAATCGATAGCACGTCGACGTTCCGTTCTACCGCGCGCCGGATGATCTCCGGCGGCGAGAGCGCGCCGTCCGATGCGGTGGTATGGCAATGCAGGTCGAGTTTCATCGCCCCACATCATACCGGCGCAGACCCGCGATGGCGCGGGACGATCGATCTGTCGTGCTAATCTGGTCGCATGAAGATCGATATCATCCTCGGCGCCGGAAGGACCTCGTCCGAAATCGAAGAACTGGGCTTGCTGGCGGACGGTTATGGTCTCGATACGTTCTGGAACCAGAGTTTTCCATCGCGCCGGGAGCCGTTGATGATGATGGGCGGTCTCGCGCGTTCGTCGCGAAAAATCAGGTTGGGCACGCTGCCGGTCAGTCCGTACGAGATACATCCGCTGCGACTTGCGGATTCGCTGCTGACGTTCAACGAGATATGTGACGGGCGTGCGTCGGTATTGATCGGCGGCATGGGCCACTCGGTCATGCGTGTAACGGGGCTAGAACCCGTGCGGCGCGTTTCGGCGGTCAAGGACTGCGTCAATATTCTGCGCGGCATCCGTCCCGACACGATGTTGAATTACGAGGGTGAGTGTTACTCGTTGCTGAACTATCAGCCGGAGTGGGCGGTCAATGGTCCGCCACGCGTCTATGTTGGTGCCAGCGGACCGCAGATGCTGGCAATGGGTGGCCGCGTGGCTGACGGCATCATGATGTCGGATATTCCACTGGTGAAGATGGATGAGGTGTTGGGTCATATCGATCGTGGACTGGTCTCCGCCGGCCGCTCGCGCAGCGATATGCGGCTGAATAATTTCTATGCCTGGCACATTAAGGAAGACCGGGAGGCCTCGATGCGCGAGGCTCGCCGTGAGCTCGTCTGGCGGGGCTTTTTATTGCCGTGGCATACCGAACATTTCCTCGGCGCCGAAACCGCCGCGTTCGTTGAGTCCAACAAAGACGCGTTCCTGCAAGCATTTCTCGCGCAAACCGGTGCGATCGAGGGCGTGCCGGACGACGTCGTCGCTGCATTGGTCGAGAATCTGACATTCGCCGGCGGACTCGGCGATATCGATCGCGTGATCGAGCATCTGCGGGGGTTCGAGCGCGCGGGATTGAATGAAATAGCACTCAAGGTGCATGATGAGCCGGCCGATGCGATACGTCTGATAGGCGAGCATCTGGTACCCGCGCTGCAATAACAAGAAGGAACGAACGAGCATGCCGTTAGCGATGATCACCGGGGCCAATCGCGGGCTCGGTTACGAATACACCCGTCAGCTACTGGAGGGTGATTGGGACGTCATTGCCTGCGCTCGCCGAACTCAGTGTGTCGAGTTCGACGAACTCGCGAAGCGATACGGTCCGCGGCTCAGTGTTCGCGAGCTCGACGTGACGGATCATTCCGCGATCGATGGGCTGGCGCAGGAACTCGCTGGCGAGGCCCTTGATCTGCTGATCAACAACGCGGGAACGACCGGTCCCAAGGGTACGCCCGAGTGCATGGAGTACCAGGGCCTTGCGAACATGGACTATACGATCTGGCGAGATATTTTCGAGGTCAACGTTCTGGGCCTGTTCAAGGTCGCTACGGCATTCAAACCTAATCTCGCGGCCAGCGATCGCGGCTTGCTCGTCAATCTGTCGAGTGACCTCGGATCATGCGCGCAGAACACGCAGGGTAATATGCATTCGTATCGCGCCAGCAAGGCGGCCGTTAACATCCTGAACAAGGGCATGGCGATCGAATGGCCGGACGTGATCTCTGTCGCGATGGCGCCGGGCTGGTGTCGGACGGAACTCGGCGGCGAAGCGGCAGATATTGCTCCGGACGAGAGCGTCACGGCACAGCTGGAGACATTCCATAAACTCACGGCGAACGACTCAGGTCGTTTCATCAACCGCTTCGGCGATACCGTTCCTTATTAATCGGGCGTCTCGCGTTCATGCGAGCAGTGCGACACTCTTGATTTGCGCGAATAACGATTGGCCTGCGCGCAGGCCCAGTGTGGCAGCGGATTTCCGGGTAATCTGAGCGAGCATCGACTGGTCGCCCAGGCGCAGCCGCACGATCGTGCGGGCTGACCGGCCGTCCGAGATCGCTTCGACGACGGCAGGCAATACATTCAGGATGCTCGTATTGGATTGTCGTTCAAGCGTCAGGCTGACGTCCCTGGCGAGGATGCGCAAGCGCACGTTTCGACCGACCGGCAGGTCTT
>JBLYYV010000298.1:0-8351 GCA_048550095.1 Gammaproteobacteria bacterium | reverse complement strand
CGCCATATTTACGCGCCGTCGAGCCATCCTCCTGTGAGAAGGACTCGAAAATCGACTCCTGGTTTTCCGGTTTCACGCCGATGCCCGTATCGCTGACCTCGAACCTCAGCAACGCGAAGTTCCGTTCGTTCGTGATTTCGGTGACCCGCAATACGACCTTGCCGCGCTCCGTGAATTTCAGGGCGTTGCCCACGAGGTTGACGAGAACCTGGCGAAGCCGATCGCCGTCGCCCATAACCCCACGGCATATATCCGGGGGGATATCGCCGGTGAGCTCGATACCCTTCTTGTGAGCCTGCTCCGTGAACATCTCGAGCGTATTTTCGATCGAGCGTTGCAGATCGAAAGAAGCGTGGTTGAGTTGCAGTTTGCCCGATTCGATTTTGGAGAAATCCAGGATGTCATTGATCAGGTAAAGCAAAGAATTGCCGGACCGCTGGATCGTCATCAGGTCCTGCTTCTGACCTTCATCCAGCTTGGCACTGGACAACAGCAACTCCGACATGCCGAGTACGGCGTTCATCGGTGTGCGAATTTCATGGCTCATGCGGGCGAGGAACTCGCTCTTCGCGTGGCTCGCCTTTTCGGCATGATCCTTGGCTTTCTTCAGGCTGTCGGTTCGAGCCGTGACGGTACGCTCGAGATTCGCGCGAATCTTGGCCAGCCGGACATCCCGCAGTTCGATCTGTCCCAGCATGCCGTTGAAACTGTCGACCAGATCGCCGATTTCATCATAGGTACTCTTTTCCGCGCGCACCGAGAAGTCTTCTTCTTCGGCGATGGTCTTCGTCACGCTCAGCAGGTTCTCGAAGGGTTTGGTGATGAGTTTCTGCATCGGCAGGGATATCAGATATGCCAGTCCGACGGCTCCGATCAGCGCCAGGCTGGCGATCGCCAGGAGCCTGAATGCCGTGTCGTACATGGCCGTCAGACTGCTGCGAATGTAGATATACCCGACCGGTTCCTGCTCGTGCTCGATTGCGGTTATCAGATTGACGTGCGTCCAGGCGTCATACCAGATGACGCTGGATGCCCCGGACGGTTGATCTCCCAATCTCGCGATCAGATCCGGTCCGTCGACGATAGTTTCCGGTGCGATACCGAACGTCTGCGCCGCAAGTTGTTGCTCATCGAGAGTGAACAGACGCGCCTGGACGATCGTGCTATCTGCTTTGATCGTCTGCAGGACCTTGATCGCCTGACTCGAGTCGCGAAACAGCAGGGCCGCCGCGCTATTGCGACCGACCGCATCGGCGAGCGTGTTGATATGGCTCTCGAGGTGTCGCTTGTAGGCGAATAGTTCACCGGCCAGCTGGAACGAGAATGCGGTGACGAGCGTAATGGTGAGCGACGTCAGGATGATCGCCCGGAGCTTCTGTGCCAGTGATAGTGTGGAGAACAAATTCATGTTTTAGCCTTCGTTCTCCGGCCCGTTGACGATGGTGGCGAGTTCGAGGAGCTGCGAATTCACGATCAGGCCCGCGTTCGTTGCCGCCTGCGGGTTGATAACCATGCTGACGCGTTTCCCGTTCTTGACCAGGGACAGGGTGCCGCCGCGATGCGCAAAGTTCTCAAAGTTGCCGATCGTCAGTACGGGCTGATTCCTGAGTGCGTCGAGCACGTCGCCCAGCTTGGTTCTTGCTGAACGGCTGACGACGAGAATGTGGCACCGGTCCGTCGCGACCGGGCGTGCCTGCAGCGGGCGCAGCGTGATCGGGTGCGTTTTGACCGGTTTGCCGTTCAGTATGCGCAGCGATTTCGTGAACGGGTCATCGCCCAGGCTACACAGGTTTAGTGGTTCATCGCTTGCAGCGAAGGCGGATCCTGGCCAGGTGACGAATTTCGTCACGTTATAGAGCAGCACGGCCTGAACCTCGAGTTCCGAGAAGTTTTCGGCCGTCACGGCGGTCGACACGGGCCCCGTCAGCAGGCCCGCCGTTACGATCGCAGTCGTCAGTGTCGTTCTGAGTCTCACTTCGCGCAAAGATCCCGTTCTTCTTGTTTCGTGGTAACGATCGGTGAATTACTCGAAAGCCCAGCGCAGCTCCGCCAGGTACGAGCGCTGGATTTCGATGAGCGGTATGTCCTCGGTTTCCGAGGCAAATTCGACATGGCCGCTATCGATCAGATTCTTGCCGACCAGCGACAGCTCGAGATTGTCGAGGACCCGCCACGCAATCCGGGTGTCCAGAGTCCAGTAGCTGTCGATGGCGAAGGCGCTCAGGTCGTCGACGTATCTGACCCAGACGTCGAAGTCCGTGGACTGACCGAGGCTGAGCAACGATTGGACCGACAGTTGATGCTGGGGGTCTTCTCCGGAGCGCTCCTCATCCTCGCCTGGCGGTTTCAGCATCAGGTCGAGATAGGTGTATGCGCCCTTGATGCGCCAGTTGTCGAGCACGGCCCAGTCGAAGGCAATCTCCGCGCCGAGGGCGTCGCCGGTCTCGTCGTTCGCAAACTGTGAGGGCACGAACACGCTTTGAGTCGGCGGCGTCAGCCCCGGGTCGAACAGGCATGCCGGTAGCGGAGCGCCCGAAGGCTCGCACGTCGGGATGCCCGGCGCGACGTTCCGCAGATCGTCGTAGTCATTGTAGAAGAGCGCGATGTCCGCGCTAAAGCGCGCGGTTGGCTGCAATCGGTAGCCGAGCTCGTAAGAGATCAGTTTCTCCGACTGCTGATCCAAATTGCCGTCGATCTGGGTGACGACCGGATACGGCAGCGGCGGCAGGCCGGCGCTTTCAACCGTGCTCGTCATCGCCGTGTTCAGGGAGCCCTGTTGCTCGAACATGGACGGCGTGCGCACGGCGCGCGTTACGCCTGCCCATAGCGTATTCGTTGGGTTGACCTGCCAGAGCCCGCGAATACTCGGCATCCAGTCGATTTCGTCAGGTGACAGGTCGTTGTGCTCCAGCTTCGTACCGAGTATCAAGGAGAACTTGTCCGGCGCGATGATAATTTCGTCCTCGAAAAAGAAGTTGAACAAGTCACTCGAAATGCGGTCGTTCGACATGGCGAAATACGGGCTGCCGACGACATCGATCCGATTCGACCGGAATTCAAGCCCCAACACGATGTCGTTGTTGCCGAAGGCCAACAGTCGATGCCGGAGTTCCAGATCGACCGTGGTCCGTTTCTCCGAAAACAAGACGCCGTCTCGATTCGAGTAGTCGACGTAGGCCTGTGTCATCGAGTGGCTGCCGTTAGGATGCGCCCTGTCCCAGCGACCCAGGACGAAGGCGCCCTGCACGTCGACGTAATTATCGCGCCGTTCGACGAACGGTGGCGTCGGCGTCGGCAGCTGCACCGTCTCCCCGGATTCTCCGCTGTACGCCTCGCTGACGACCATGACCTCGTCTATATCTGATACGGTCCAGTCGAACCGCCCGCCGACGCGCCCGACCGACCAGTCGTCATTCGTGTCCACGCCGTCAATGTCGCGATTGCCTTGGATGTCCTTGTACGATGCGAACACCTTATAGCTGGCGGTATCGCTGAGTGCGGCGGTGAATCGGGACGCGAGCGAGACCTGCTGGTTACCCGCGGTCGCCTCCGTATACGCGGTCTCGGAATCCTTCGACGATTTGGTAATGACGTTGATGACGCCGTTGACGGCGTTCGCGCCCCACATCGTTCCGCCCGGGCCGCGAATGACCTCGATGCGTTCGACATCACCCATGAACGTGTCCTGCGTGTCCCAGTACACGCCCGAGAACGTCGGCGTATAGACCGTGCGGCCATCGATCATGACCAGCAGCTTGTTGGCGAAACGGCCGTTGAAGCCTCGCACGGTGATGGCCCATTTGTTCGCATCGATCTGCGCGACCTGCACGCCTGGCGCCATGCGCAAGGCTTCCGGAATGTTCTGGGCGCCCGAGCGGCGAATGTCTTCCTGCGTGATGACGAAAGTGGCGGCTGTCGTCTGGCTCAATCGCTGCGGTTTCTTGGAAGCCGATGTCACCTCGAGATCCAGCAGTTCCTCGATGCTAAAACTGAACAGCACCGAGTCTTCAGTACTTGAAGCCGGGTCAAGCTCTTCTTGCGTTTTTGCCACTGCCTGCAGTGCGCCAAGACCCATTACTAATATGAGTGCGGCCCGACAGCTCGCGCGAAGGGTCTTCATGAAAGGGGGCTTCATGACGTAACTCTCTGATTTGACAAGATAGGGACGATTATTGCCGAGACGCAGCAATGACGCCTACTTGAGGCTCCGGAATCGAGACCTGCGTCCCACCGCGAGCGTGACGCGCATCACATTCGGGAGATGGTCTGGACCACTTCGGTGATTTACGGGACACTTCGCCCGTCATCGCAATCTGAATCGGCGTCGGGCGTCGGTCGGGAGTCACACGTGGCGCGAAGGAGGCTGGCTATGATCGCCTGGATCACGACCGCGTTTTACCTGGCGGGTTTTTTCGCGGCCGCCCATGCTGTCATGAACGTCAGGACCGCTCAGGGCGCCATCGCCTGGTCGGTGTCGCTCGTGTCGTTTCCTTTCTTGGCCCTGCCTGCATACCTCGTCCTCGGCCGCAGCAAGTTCGAGGGTGGCGCCGAGGCGTACCAGCAGCGCAAAGTTGAGATAGACGGCATCGTCACCGACATGCGTCGCAACCTCGATCCTTGGGCGATGTCGCCCTCCGAACATACGAAGGTCTATCGCGCGATCAGGGAGTTGTCGGGCATGCAGCTCACAACGCGTAACCACGCTGAATTGCTAATCGATGGGAAGGCGACGTTCGACAGCATCCTGTCCGGGATTGCTGACGCCAGGGAGTACGCGCTGGTTCAGTTCTACATGTTCCACGACGACGGGCTCGGCCGGCGCATGCAGCAAGCGTTAATAGAGCGGGCGCGCGCCGGCGTGCGCGTGTACATGCTCTATGACGAGGTCGGCAGCAAGGGCCTGCCGCAGAGCTACATCGACGAATTGACCGAAGCAGGTGTCGAGGTCACGTCGTTCAAGCCGACGCGCGGTCGCGCCAACCGGTTTCAGCTCAATTTTCGCAATCATCGCAAGATGGTCGTCGTCGATGGGGTCGTCGGGTGGGTCGGCGGTCACAACGTCGGCGATGAGTACCTCGGACTCGATCCCGAATTCAGCCCTTGGCGCGATACGCATGTTCGGCTCGAGGGCCCGGTCGTCACCCAGCTCCAGGCGGTGCTACTGGGCGACTGGTACTGGGCCACGCGTGAATTGCCCCAGGTCAATCTCGAGCCGCAACCCGTCGACGGCGAAGGCGTCGGCGCGATGATTATCCCGTCGTCGCCGAACCAGCGTCTCGAGACGATGGGGCTGTTCTTTGTCGCGGCGTTGAATTCGGCGCGCGAGCGGATCTGGCTGTCCGCCCCATACTTTGTTCCGGACGAGGCCGTCATGAAAGCGCTGGAGCTGGCCGCGCTTCGCGGTGTCGACGTGCGCATCATCGTGCCCGGCAAGTCGGACAACCTGATCGTGTACCTGGCGGCGTTCCACTATATCGACCAGCTGCGCGATCTCGGCATTCGTTTCTATGCGTACCAGCCTGGATTTCTGCATGAGAAGGTGATGCTGGTCGACGACAACGTGTCGACCGTCGGGACGGCGAACTTCGACAACCGGTCGTTCCGTTTGAACTTCGAAGTTACGTCGGCAATCGTCGACACGGATTTTGCCGACGAGATGGAGGAGATGTTCGAGGCGGACTTCGCGCACTCGGTACCGATCGATCCGGCGACGTTCGACGGCAAGCCATTCTGGTGGCGTCTGGGTGTAAACCTGTCGCGACTCGCGTCGCCCGTTCTATAGGGACGAGCGCGAGACATTGAATTAATACCGTAAACAGCTTGCCAAAGGCGAAAGAATCGTCCAATCGACGTTGTTTCTCGGGCTGTTTTACATAATACCGCCCGTCAATGTGCCCCCTTGCTAGAATCCGCCGCGGAGCAACGCTCTAAAACAATCATGGAGGAAAGCTCATGAAGCAGCTTTTTCGTCTCACAGGGATTTTTATCGTTTCTGCACTGCTGGCCGCTTGTGGCGGCGGCGGTGGTGGTGCCGCTCCGGCGGCCGATGCGCCGGATAACGCGGGTGGTGGCGCCACGCAGACCGCAACCGTAGGTATCGTCCTGACCGACTCGCCGGTTGGCGAGTATTGCGAGGCCATCGCGACGATCACGGATATCACGTTGCTCGGCGAAAACGGTCAGCAAGACGTCTACTCCGGGTCGATGATTGTCGATTTGCTGCGGCTGCGCGATTTCGTCGAACTCGTCGAGATCGCCGACAACGTCGAGCCCGATACGATCAGCAAGATTCGCTTGAATTTGTCGAGTCTGGTGCTGAACAAGTGCGATGATGAGGGCAACGTCAACGAGTCAATCGATGCGAAACTGGCGGGCAATGGCAAGATCGACCTGAAACCCGAGCAGGCTATCGAGATCGCGCCGGGCGAGGTCCTGTTCCTGACCCTCGACTTTGACATGGAGAAGTCGCTCAAGATCACCGAGACGGGTAACGGCAAAGTCATCGTTCGGCCGGTCATCTTCGTCAAGGCCGGCACGGTGCCGGGTTTCAAGGAAGGTTTGACCCGCGTCAGCGGCGAGATTACCCGCATCAACGAAACGCCGGATGCCTTCCTGTTGTGCACGGCTGAGTCGATTGCGACGCCGCTGAATTCGGACGACACCGGGCTCGGCGAACGCTGCGTCAAGGTCGCGATAGAAGATGACACCGGCGTGTTCGGATCGGACGGCGAACCGGTACGACCGTCTGCCCTGGCAGTCGGGGACCTGGTCACGGTCGTCGGTACGCTCGGCCTGCCGGACGATGAGCCGATTCCCGCACCGCTGCCGACAACGACCCGCAACAACAACGGTGACTCGGATAGCGATTCGGATAGCGACTCCGATGGCGGCAATGGCGAACGTCCGCCCCTGCAGTTCGTTCTGAGTGCCATCGTGATCGAGATCGGCGCGCCGGGAACGTTTGCGAGCCTGAGCGGTGAGCTGCAGTCGGGCGTCAACGACAGCGATCAGTACCGGTTCCTGGTTGGATCGGGTCAGGGTTTTGCGCCGGATACGATGCTGCTCGGGCAGCTGTACGCGACCAGCCGGATCATCGACCCGGAAGGTAACGACGTTGATCGTTCGTTGCTCAAGGAAGGTGATGGAGCCGTCGTCGACGGCGTGATCCTGCTGCGCGACGTCGAAGGCGAAGCCGATACGCTGCGCACTGCGTTGATGCTGGTTCGTGCCCGCGATGGCGTGCCGATGCCGCCTGAGCCGGAAGAAGACGTGCTGGTCGGCAAGGTGCTGGGCGTCAATCCGGACGAGCAGGTCGTCAACATCGCAACTGATCAGGGCGATCGGTGCGTATTGGCCGACGATGCGACCGTCCTGTTCGTGTTCGAGAACAAAGAAGGCGAAACCGAAATCATTGAAGGCAAGATTACCGACCTCAACGAAGGCACGATCGTCGTGAACTTCGGTGTCGAGGACAAGGGTGGTTGCTTCGATGCGGACACGATCCTGTCACGCGCGGCGCCAAAGCCGCCGTCAACCGAACCGACCTGAGCACTCGAGCTCGAATCAATCACGCCCCGGCATGTCCGGGGCGTTTTTTTTTGGATGGACCAACATTGCGACGGCCAGGGATGGCCGGGAGCGATGCTAGCGGGCCCTCTCGAGGTTCGCGATACCGCGAGTCCTGTGATACGTGATGCGATCAGCGAGGTGATCGGCGTGCAGCGAGACCTTGTCGCCGATCTCGAGCACGAACGGTTCTTCCGGGGTATAGGCGGGCCAGTCGGGAAGGCCAGCCCGGTTGGGGTCGCCGGTCTTTGCGAACTGCACCCAGTAGGCGCTTACCAGTTTGCTGATCTCGATGTCCTTCGCTGACGCCTCATCCAGATCGGCGTCCAGCGTCTGCATGACGAACGCGATTTCGTCGGCATGCGCGACGCCTGGTTGCGTATCACGACGTTCGCCGGCCACATACGAGAAGTAGTACTCGTACGCCGCAGATGGAACGGTCGTCATCATGTCGCCGAGGTAACGCGCCTGTGCGTGAATAATGAGGTCGCCGAACACCGCGTCTTCGAGTTCGTCGCCTTCCATGTCAGGATATAACCTGATCTTCTCAGCATCGGGCACGAGCTTCGCCATGAACTTCGGCGAAAACGGACCGCCGATTTGTCGGCCGAGACTCGCCTCCCAGGACCTATATCCCCCGGCACATCCTCTGGGACGATTTGGGAACCCCGGAACGCTATGCCTGTGTTGCACGAAGAGAGACCGCCAAAAGAGCTTTAGAACAGACATACCCGGATGCAGATACAGGCCATGTGCATATTACGAAGCTTGCAGGTGATGGGTCT